>JAUNXW010000025.1:13880-14227 GCA_030539595.1 Methanocorpusculum sp.
GTATTCTGGTATGACCGTCACAAACGAGCGCTTAAACTGGGTAACGTTCTCAGACCCGTATCTTGCCGGAAGAATGGTAGTTCTTTGTCCGTCTTCAAAAATTGTTACCGATGAAACTTTTGAGTCTGGAAATGCTGTTGTCGGAGCACAGCGCGGAACAACCAATGAAGATTGGCTGATTTCTTTCTTCGGGAAAAATAAATACAAGTCAATGCTTGAGAACGGAAAAATTGTTCTTGTCGAAAATCAGGATGAGATGTATAAGGCTATGAAGAACGGAAAAATTGACTGTGTTGTTGTGGATGAAGTCGGTCATAAAGAAATTATGTCGGAAAGAAATCTGGCTC
>JAUNXW010000026.1 GCA_030539595.1 Methanocorpusculum sp.
CGAAATAAACAAATCATTTTCCTTTCTCAAAGAAAAAGGCTACATCGTTGAAAACAAAAACAAACTCTCCCTAACCGAAAAAGGCGAAAAAAAAGCCGCGTCAGTTGCACGAAAACATGCTGTCCTTGAAAGTTTCCTAACCGACGTCCTTGGAACAAAACCCGACGAAGCCTCCAAACAGGCATGCATTTTAGAACACAACATCTCAAACGAAACCATAAACAAACTCGACTCATTCTTATGCGAACAAAAACCAGAATACACAGACCACAACAAACTCACAGAAAAAAGCCCAATAGAACCTCTCTGCGAATGCCCTGAAGGCTCAATTCTTCACGTATCAATGATTAAGAGTTTCGCAAAACACAGCAGGCTCATCGGACTTGGAATAATTCCCGGAGAACTCATCGAACTTCGCAGAAGGCTTGACAACAAATCGGTCGTTGTCAAAGTCAAAGGCTGCGACATTGCCTTAAGCCCTGAAATTGCATCCAACATAATGGTTGAACGGTGCATAACCAAATGAGCAAATCAGCAGTCCTAATTGGAAATCCGAGTGTCGGGAAATCACTGATTTTCAATAACCTTACAGGACTTGGAGTTGAAGTAAGCAATTATCCCGGAACAACCGTAGACATTATGCAGGGAGTTGTAAAATACGAAAATCGTGAATTTACATTAATCGACCTGCCCGGAATTTATTCACTCTCAGGGGATGCGCCCGAAGAAAAAATGGTGCGCGAGTATCTCGTAACTCAGGATTCAGACCTGTTTATCGCGGTAATCGACGCAAAGCACCTTGAAAGAAATCTGTATCTTCTTCTTCAGGTTACAGAAATTCAAAAGCCTCTTTTGATAGTCTTAAACATGGTCGACGAAGCAAGAGCTGGCGGAAAAGAAGTCAACGCTTCGATGCTTTCAGAAATTTTCGGTGTACCGGTTATTGAATCCGTGGCAACCGAAGGATTGAATCTTGAAAAAATAGCCGAAGAGATTCTTGAAGGAGACGCAAAAGTTCCAAAAATTGTCTGCCGCTTCGATCATCATATAGAAGCCGCCGTAACAAATCTCAGAAAATTTCACAACCTTTCATTTGCCGAATCGCTTTTTGCCCTTGAAAACGTGAAGCTCTCAACTCTTTCCGATGATGTAATGGAAACTGCGCAGGCAATTTCAGAAGAGATAGAAAAGCGACATCTGATGTCTTCGGAGCAGATTGTTGGAACAAACCGTCACAACGCTTCAAAAGAAATTGCCGAAAAGACGACAAAAGAGATTCAATCGGTAAAACACAGAGATTTAGATTCTCTTCTGACGAGAACTTTTCCGGGTGTTCCAATTCTGATTTTTATAATGATTCTGATTCTCGGAATTGTTTTTACCGTAGGAGGATTTCTGGAAGAATTGATTGTGGGAACTCTTGAAACTTATGTTCTTGTTCCTTTTTCAGCTCTCTCACTGCCTCCGCTTGTTGAAACGCTCGGCGGTTCGGTGATTCTTGCAATTATTTCCGGGCTTGGAATTGCGTTTCCGTATGTGTTTCTGTTCTATATCTTCATTTCAATTCTTGAAGATACCGGTTATCTGACAAGAGCAGCTTTTCTTGCAGACAGGGGTATGCATCACTTAGGTCTTCATGGTCAGGGGCTTATTCCTCTTGTTCTTTCCTTTGGATGCTCAGTTCCCGCAATTATGAGCATTCGAATGCTGCCGACAAAACGTGAGAGAATTATTGCATCGGTTCTTGTGACAATGCTCCCCTGCTCTGCAAGGACTGTTGTTATTTCAGGAATTGTGGCTTCTTTCGTAGGATTTGCGGCGGCGTTTTCAATTTACGGAATTATTTTTATTCTGGTGTTTTTGATAGGCTGTATTTTGTCGAAGGTAACTCCGGGTGAGCAGTATGGAATGATTCTTGAGATGGCTCAGCTCAGAAAACCTGTTCCAAAGATGGTTATTAAAAAAGCCTGGATGCGAGTTCGCGAGTTTTTGTATATTGCGATGCCTTTGATTCTTGTGAGCAGTGTTTTCTTAGGTCTGTTTGAATATCTCGGCTGGGTTGAGATGTTTACTTCGTTTATAAATCCTCTTTCAGAAACTGTGCTGGGCTTGCCGGGCTTTGCGTTTACAGCGCTTCTGTTTGGAATTTTGAGAAAGGAGATGGTTATTGGGGCTCTTGCTGATTTGGGGGGCACTGCTGATTTGGCTATGATTTTATCAGGCAGTCAGCTTTATGTTTTTGCCGTTGTGTGCATTTTGTTCGTTCCCTGTATTTCAACGATTGCGGTTCTTGCAAAAGAGAACGGCTGGAAAAATGCAGCCGTTATTACTATTTTGACGCTGAGCGTTGGAATTGTTATTGGAGCAATTCTTAATTTCGTATTTATGCTTGTGTAAACTTCACGATATTAATCAATGAATTATTTTTGTGTAGGATGGGTACATCACGATACACTGAGAGAGTTTCGCTTTCTGCAAAACCACAAAAGACTGCACATCAAACACGAAAACTGATTTGCAAACTACTTATACCTGTAAAAACAAAATATAGGTTATATTTACAGCCCCTGTCAATCTGCACGGAGATTACTCTTAAATGAAAACAATAACCGGTTCTGCAAAATGTGATTCATACGAACGCGAAAAAGTTCTCAAAGCAGTAAGGAAAGCAGTAAAATCAGCAGGCGGTCTGCCCAACGTCAAAGGCAAAAAAGTTCTCTTAAAGCCAAATCTTTTATCAGACGCAGATATAAACCGCGCTGTAACAACTCATCCTCTGGTTGTCTATGCTGTCGGTAAAATGATAATCGAAGCCGGAGGAATATTAACAATAGCTGACAGCCCGGGAGCCGGAATTGTCTACAATCAGCACTCTCTCAAAAGAGTATATCACAAATGCGGGATTGAAGACGTAGCAAAAGAACTCGGAATAGAATTAAATTTCGATACCGGGTCGCAGGAAAGACCGTTCCCGGAAGGAATTGTTATGAAGCGCTTCACAGTCATAAATCCTGTATGCGACGCTGATGTAATTATTTCGGTCTGCAAACTGAAAACCCACATGTTTACACTATACTCGGGAGCTGTGAAAAATACATTCGGTGTAGTTCCCGGACTTGACAAACCTGTTTTTCATTCTCGTTTCCCTGACGCGATGGATTTTTCCGAGATGCTTGTAGACTTAAACGAACTTATATGCCCTGACTTCGTTGTGATGGATGCGGTTGTGGGAATGGAGGGCAACGGTCCTCAGGGAGGTTCACCCAGAGATGTCGGATATATTCTCGCTTCAAAATCAGTCTACGGTCTGGATATTTCAGCCCAGACTATGATTAACATGAGCCCGGAAAGTATTGGGACAACAATTTCAGCCCTTCGCCGTGATTTAATCGATGAAGTCTCTGTTGTGGGCGATGAAATTATTCCTATAACCGATTATGTTCTTCCCACAACTTACAGAAATCAGGTGAAAGAATCCTGGCCGAAGAAAAAAATCTATCGCAAACTTCAGCGTGTCGGAAAAATTTATGCACCTTCGCCTTCAATTTCCACAAAGAAATGTGTCGGCTGCGGTCAGTGCGCAAGAATTTGTCCCGTAAAAGCGGCTGTGATTGTTCAGGGGAAAGCAACATTTGATTTAACGAACTGCATCAGATGCTACTGCTGCCACGAAATGTGTCAGTATGATGCAATTGAACTGAAGCGTTCGCTTACGGGAAAGATTATTCATTCTTTTATAAAATAGAATTCAGAGTTTAACGTCTTAATAAAAATATTTTAAGTATGCCCGCATATAAGTATTATATGGTTAATCTTAACGAAAATTTCAAACCCGACAAACGCTACACGGGTCACTTAATAGTATCTACACTTGCAACATTTCTGCTTACGGCAATAGCATGTTCCTTCTGGCTCATCTTTCCCGCAATGGAAGAACCTGTCTTTTTCTATATTATCTATATAGCCGTAGGAATAATTCTCGCCGGCTGTATCTGGATAGTCATCTGGGCATTTCTTTATTATAAATCGGTCGTTTACCAGCTCAACGAAACTGAAATGACCTGGAAACGCGGTGTCCTTTTCAGAAAAACAGGAATTGTTCCATACAACAGAATCACAAACGTGGATATTGTTCAGGGACCGATTATGAGAATGTTCAAAATCTTCCACCTTAAAATCGATACAGCTGGCGGAACATCAAAAGACTCATCTGAAATCAGAATAGAAGGAATTGAAGACCCGGAACCGCTTCGTGCAATGATCATGGACTTTGTAAGAGGTCACGTTCCAAGCCCTGCAGCGACGGGAACCGAATACGGTAAATCGGTTAAGACCGCGCAGGCAGCAGACCTTCAGGCACTCTACGAAGAAGTCGCGGCAATTCGCAAAATTCTCGAACAGAAAAAATAATTATTTTTATGGCTGAAGATAAAGAAAAAGAACTCGACAGCGACTTCACAAAAGAAGAACACGAAGAGTTTGAAAAACTCGAATCCGTCCCTTACAAAGAAGTTGAAGAGGAAAAAATTCGTGTTCCAAAGCGTGAAGAAAAAGTCACCGACACAAAAAATGATTTGCTTTATCTTGCACTCTTTTGTATTGCAATGGGAATTTTTCTTATGATAATCGTCTTCGGCGGATTTATAAAATAATATCTGCCTTCTTTGTAACGAACTCGGGAATATTTTCAATTATATCATCAAGAGTTTTTGCTGACTCAAGCATCTTCATAGTTTCAATATGCGAGTCTGCGTAAATTCCTTCAAAGAAATATTCATCGAATCCAATTCTTGGAGGATATGCAAGTATTGGTTTTCCAAGCGAAAATTCTGCGCACACGCCTTTTTTATTTCCTCTTGCATCAAGCTGAACCCATTTCCCTTCAAGAAATGCGGCATTGAATGCGTGAACGCAGTATCCAAGCGATTCATCCTCTGCAAGGCAGAGATGCTCAAAGCAGAAACCCGTTGGAATATTCTGAGACCTCAGAAGTGCTGCAAGCAGATTTGATTTTGCGTGACATATCCCTGTTCTGTATTTCAAAACATCAGAAGCCTTCGCTGTAATTATAGCAGAATTAATATCAAACGTGTGGGGAATTTCATCTCTAACAAATTCATAAGCAATTCTCGCTTTTTCTGTATCTGAATCAACTTCGTTGAAAAGCTCTTCTGTCTTTTCACGAATCAGCGGATTTGAAAAATCCACATACTTTGTCTCGCGAAGAAATTTATCCATGTGTTCTCGCACCTATTATTACATATATTGCTGCAATGAGTGATAAAACAAAGCAAAGTCCAAAACCTGCCGTGTATCCGAAGACTGTTATTATAATTCCCGTTACAAGTGGACCTGACGAGTGACCGATATCCATAATTGATGAAAGTGCTCCAAGAGATGCTCCCACCTGATTTTTTTGAGCTTTGTCCGCGGCGTAAACATTTGCTGCAACAGTTGTCATTGACATTCCAAGACCGAAAATTATACTTATACCAAGCATTATCCAGATGTTTGAGATAAACGAAACGAACGCAAGAGAAACTCCTGTTAAAATCAGACCGAGAATAATCTGCGGGACAGGATTTTTATTGTCGGCGATTTTTCCAAAATATGGTTTAGTGAGCGCAAGAACCAGAACCTGAACTCCAAAAATTATTCCGGTCTGCCAGGCATCAGCTCCGTTTGCAAGAAGATATACAGGCAAAAACGTTTCAAATGCTCCGAAACAAAAATAAGTAATCATCTGAGCCGCAGATGTGCATCTTAAATCACGTTTTGAAAGAAAAGCCGCAAGACTTTTTGTAAAATCGGAGACTCTGATTTTTTCGGCAGTTGATGCTGTCTTGCTGTCTTTGAATAATAATGTCAGAATCAAAACAGGTACACCTGCAAGAAATGCAACCGCATAAACTGCATGGTATGAAAAATCAGCAGGCATAAACGCAAACAGCGTGATAACCGCACCTCCGATAAGAGGAGCGAGAGTTCTTCCGATAAGTGTTGATGAACTATAAGTTCCAATTAGAAGACCTTTCTGTTTTCCGAATTTATCTGCGATTGCCGATGAAATCACCGGACTTAATGTTGCGGTTGCTGTTCCGTGAAAAAATCTTATTGGAATAAGCCAGAGCGGGTCAGATACTATCAGATATAGAAGAGGGGCAATTACAATTACCAGTCCCGATAAAATCAGAAGTTTTCTTCTGCCTAATTTATCAGAAATAACACCAACGGGGAAACTGAAAATTATTCCGGCTATCGGAGATATTGCGCAGATTATTCCAATAAGAGTTTCGTCAGCTCCAAGAGATCCCGCGTAAAGCGGCAGAACAGGATTTTTAGAGATTGACGTTGAAAAAATTGCGAATAATCCGATTACGCAGAAATACCAGATTATCTTTTTTGAAACGTCAGTTCCCACTTAAACCGCCTGCCGGACCGTGTATTCCCTTTCCTTTGAAAATATACGGTAAAGCAATTCCAAAGAATAACAGAATAATTCCAATCCACTGAATTACAGAAACCGCTTCGGATAAAATTATCATTGCACAAATAATGGAAGCGGGAAGTTCTGAGGAACTTAAAATTGTAGCAGCGCCCGTTGAAATTTTCGGAGCGCCGACTGCGAATAAAAACATTGGAACTGCACAGCCGATTGAACCTAATATTATTCCGTATGTCCAGAGCCCGTCAAAAATTACGCCAGAGACAAAATATGCGGGAGAGAATATGCATATCAGAAGAATTAGTGCGCAGGTCATTATAAGGAAACTTCTGTTCAGCGGATGCATTGAAACTTCAACTCTTCCGAGCAGGAACATGTAAAGCGCATAAAATACAGCAGATAAGAAGCCGAAGAAAACACCAATAGGATTGAGTTCAACCGATACACCTATGATTCCTGAGGCAAGCAGTGTTCCAAATATGAGAATAATTACAGCGATAACTGTCTTTTTTTCTGGAAGTCTGCGCTCTGCAATTGCCTGAAAAATTACGCCTATCCATGTGAACTGAAACAGGAGAATTACCGCGATGTAGGCTGGAACTGTTTGAAGAGCTATGACGTAAGTAAGACTGACAAGTGCAATTGAAACTCCCGCAAGAAATATCCCAAACCCTTTTTTTATTGTGAACGGGCTTTTTATTTCCCTTTTCGGTTTTTTGGTTATTATGCCGTAAACGAAAAATGCGAGTGTGAGCAGTGCAAGAATCAGCCACCCGAAGAAATATTGGCTCATTACAACGTCGTCGAAAACATAGCCAGCTTCGTATGCAAGTTTTATTGTTGGAGATGATGGACCGTAGCAGCATCCACCTAAAAAAACAAGTATCGGGAATATGAAGCGGGCGATTGGATTCATTTTTTGCTTTTATTAGATTTGAGCGTTATGATGATTAAGATAATGAAATGAAAGGCTGTTCAATGAATTCAGATAATCATCGGACAAACTACATTTAACTACTGCATCACTTAATTTTAAAATTATTTCCCGAATAATTTTTTGTGAACGCTTTTTTTCTCAGGTGCTTTTCTTTCAAGATTTATCATATGATGCATAACGCGGACTTCTTTTTTCAGTTCATCAATATTTCTCAAAAGCATATCCACATTCATCTGCATCTTCGCATATTCTTTGAAATCTCTCTCGTGTGCCGGTGGAATAATTCCGGACTGCTCAGCCTGCAGAAGTCCTGACTCAAGAAGCCGCAGTATTGCTTCATTTCTATCAAGCTCCTGTTTTTTGGTGAAATTATCCAGACGCTTGGATAGTTCCGAATCTATTGTAAACGATAAACGAAGTGCCATATCCTGCTTAACTATTGACCTTACAATTTAATTAAGGGTGTTCCTCTTCAGAGCCCCAGACCTTAAACACCTGAATTGTTTTTTCAGGGTTTGAAATTGCATTTGGAACTCTCATACATCCGCCGTCTTCTGTAACGCATACCTTAAACGAAAGATTCCAGCCCGCGGACAAAACAACGGAGCGCTCTTCGTAAACTCTTCTGGCAAGTTCTCTTGTGAGGTAGACATCATGCTCAACGTCTTCGATTAAGACCTCAGCCATGTATCTCATAATGTACCAGCGAAGCTCGGAAAGAAGCGAAAGGGAACTTGAAACGGTTGAAACCTCAATTGTGATTCCCCACGCGGTCTTTCTCGGATGATAAAATCTTAAGATGTGACGGCTTGTTTCAGAGTCTGAGAGTGTTTGATACAAGTCAACATCTTTTTTTGCTATACAGACAACCAGCATTTTCAGGTGTACATTAAGTCTCTGCGTTCGTCATCTTTGTCCTGATGACGAACTTTGCGGATTGCATTCATGAAATCGTCCCCGCAGATTGTATCGCTGTTGTTGCGTATTGCAAGCATTCCTGCCTCACGGCAAATTGCTTCAATTTCAGCGCCGGTAAGTCCTTCCGTGAGTGAAACAAGCGCGTCATAATCAACATTGTTCAAAGAACCCGCATCAGCCATTTTTCTCGTGTGTACTTTGAAAATCTGCATTCTTGCTTCCGAGTCCGGCGCTGGAATATTAATGAGCCGGTCGAATCTTCCCGGTCTTAACAGAGCTGCATCAAGCATATCGGGTCTGTTTGTTGCAGCCATTATTCTTATGTTTCCGCGGTTGTTGAACCCGTCCATTTCAGCCAAGAGCTGCATTAAGGTTCTCTGAACTTCTGCAGAGCCTGATGTTCCATCGTTTGTTCTCATTGAACCGACCGAATCGATTTCGTCAATGAAGACGACAACACCGTTATTTTTAACGGATAAGTCACGCGCAAGGCTGAATAAATCGCGCACAAGCTGAGCTCCTTCGCCTATGTATTTGTGAATGAGTTCGCTTCCCGCCATTCTTAAGAATGGAACGCCCGCGTTGTTTGCAACGGCTTTGGCAATTAACGTTTTTCCAGTTCCAGGCGGTCCGTAAAGCAGAACTCCTTTCGGAGGAACAACACCGAATTTTTCAAAGGCTTCTGGTCTTGTAAGAGGATATTCTACGGCTTCCCTTACTTCAACGATTTCATCTTTGAGTCCTCCGATGTCTGCAAATGTTGTTGTAGGTTTCTCTTCAAGCTCCATTACTTTTACACGCGAGTCTACTGAGTCGCCGATTATTTTTATTACGGAAAGGGTGTTGTTTACAGCAACTTTGCTTCCTGTTTTGACAGTTTCATACATCTGAGGGGTTGTCTGTGTTACATATTCCTGATTGTTTCCCATCTGTCGAAGGTAAAGTTCATTGTCCGGAAGTTTTTCAAGAACTGATGCAACGAAAAGCGGTAAGCGCTTGAGCTGGTTGTTTTCCTTCTTTATCTGGAGGTTGTCCATTCTGAGTCTGTTGTTGTCAAGTTTTACAGATTCGTTTTCGTTTTTTGAGAGTTTGAGAAGGTTCTGAAGTGCTTCGTTTTCATTTGACAGAATGTCTGCACGTTCTTTTGTTTTTAGGTATTCGTTATTGAGTAAGTCTATTTTTGATTTTGATTCGCTGATTAAACGGTTCAGTGATTCTATTTCGGTCTTAGATAGACTTTGGAATTTTTTAAGCGATTTGATTTCGGTTTTTATTTTTTTATTTTCTTTTTCAAGGTTCTGGTATTCTTCGTTGAGGTCGCTGTAGTTGAGTGCCTCTGGTGATATTTTTACTTCGGTCTTTTTAGACTTTATATTTGGTGTTGATATTCCTTCTTCCATAGATTTACTTTTAAATTTGTTTTATGTATTTATAATCTATCTGATTCGGGTATCATTAATTGAGTGTTTTATAGATTGTCAGTTTTTTTTTTGCTTTTAACAAAATTGATGAAGATAAGCCCAAATAACCAACAATCAGACTGAACGGATTAAGCGAGGTCTAAACTTAACACAATAAAAAATTGTAAAGAGATTAGATTGATTAGCGGTTTCATATCCAAGATAACTCGCGTAGTCTCACATCATCATCTATTCAAAACCATCATATTTATTAAAGACTCAGCCGAAATCTCAAAAAATCACGACATCAAATAGAATCCTTTTAATGCTTGTAAGTCAATCTTATTTACGCAACTCAATGCGAAAGCATCGATAGTGTAGAGGTTATCACTAGGCGTTGCCAACGCCTAAACTCGGGTTCGAGTCCCGGTCGATGCACTTTGTTTTTTTATAATTTTCATGAAGATAACACTATGTTGTATCAACAAATTCAAACATGGATAAATTATGCCTGAAAAAAAGAAATCAATCGCAAAAACAGCCGGAAAAGGAATAGCTGCTTATCTGACCGATTGGAAAAACCTGCTTGCTCATGCACTTTTCGGTGTTGTTCTTCTTGTAATCGCTATATTTGCGCCGATTCCAATTTACGCTCGTCTGTTACTGATTGCAGCCCTTATCTGCTGCAACATTCTGCGTATGAGATGGTCAAAGAAGAGAAAAGAAAAATTATCAGATTCGTCACATTAAAAAATAATCAGGTCAATTTAATATTATGGCAGATGTAGTTTTAATATCCGGAAGCCCAAGAACTGATGGAAACACTGAATGCGCTCTCAATGCATGCAAAAGAAAAATTGAAGAGCGAGGTCTCACAGCCAAAATAATTTCCCTGCGCGGAAAACAAATAAACGGATGCATTGCCTGCGGTCAGTGCGGAAAACTCGGCAAATGTTCCCTCAAGGATGACCTAAACGCAATGCTTGACGACATCAAAGAAGCTGACGGATTTATAATAGGTGCTCCCGTATATTTCGGAACTGCCAGAGGAGACGTAATGAACCTTCTTCAGCGCGTTTCAATGGTTGCAAGAGCCAATGGGAACTGGCTGTCTGGAAAAATTGGAGGTCCTGTGGTTGTTGCAAGACGCGGAGGACTTACATCCACCCTTCAGGAAATGCTGATGTCATTCTTTATTTCTGGAATGATCGTCTGCGGTTCAACTTACTGGAATATTGCCTTTGGGCATAAACAAGGAGACGTTGCAAATGACACTGAAGGCATTGCAACCCTTGAAACATTTGCATCAAACGTAGCTGACTTAATTATCAAAGTCAGAAAATAACTCTTTGCGCTCCCGCGTAAATTGTGAACCTTCCCTCTCTCGTAAAACAGATGAGGGTCACATTGCTTTTTTCAGCGAGTTTGATTCCAGCAGTCGTTGATGCAGCGCGGGAGACAATTATTGGAATCCCTGCATTTACCGCCTTGACAACCATACCCGAAGGCTGCCTTCCGGTGCATCCTATTGCACATTCTGCTGGATTGAGATTATTTAAAACCATGAAGCCTATCGCTTTATCGACTGTGTTGTGTCTGCCGATATCGGAAAACATTGCGGCTTTTTTTCCGCGCGAATAAAGAACCGTGCAGTGAAGCCCTCCCGTTTCGTTCCACACGTCAGCATCCAAATCACTGCGCATTTTAAAAATAATCTCCGGCGTTATGGTTTGTTGCGAACTTACAATTTTATTTGAAACTCCCGGGTCAAATCCGCCGGCGGATTCAAGAGCGCCTTCAACTTTTTTTATTCGCTCAGCTTCAACGAAAACAGATAATCCTTCAACCTTGACGGAGAGAATTTTTTCAGCAATTCCCGAAGCTATAAAAAATCCTGCGCCGAGTTCGGCAAGAAAATCATCACTTGCAACCATCTCAATGAAAAATTCTCCGTTGAGGTAAAGTTTTATTTTTTCTTCGATGACTACAGTATCTTCAATTTCTTCAGTGTTGCCATTTCTGTATTTGAGCCCGCAGGCTTTTGAAATCATTTTATCATACATTTTTCAGTTCCTCTAAATCCGCCTTAGGATGTTTTATAAGATATTCTGCGGTCTTTTTATTATGCAGAAGATGACACTCTGTGCACGCCCAGACAGGTTCTCCGTCGGTTGAACTTGCAACCCATCCCCCAAGAGATTCATCTTTGCAAGGATAAAACGGGCAGTAGCAGAAATCACAGACCTGACCTTTGAAATGGCACGGATAATATGGGCAGTCTTCTTTTATCCACTCAAACCAGCCTGTGTTGCCGTATCTTGAATAAATAAAAAATGAAGGTCTGTTTCTGACTACAGTTCCTTCGTGACGTTTTATTGCTTCGGTCACTCCGTGAAGAACCGACGCGTAAATTCTTTTACCGGGCTCGGTAAAAGTTCCCGCATAAGTATGTTTAATCTCGCCTGTCTCATACGCGGCAATTACAGCATCCGAGGTTGTTCCCGTAAAGTCGCGACCGAGAAGTCTGAGCGCGTGGGCTTTTGCTTCTGTTGCAGTGATTATTGTTTCAAGCAGAGCCGCATCTGAAAAACCTTCGGCAGATACCACTATTATGTTTATTGTGTGGGGCTTTGTCGGGTCAGGATTTGGATTTGAAACCCCTGCTGTTACAAAAACCGTGATGTAGTCATACTGAACAACGCATAAATCCTGCATCCAGACAGCTGTAAGGAGACCGAATGCATCATTTTTAAAATCATTCTCTGATAGAATATTTCTGATATATTCAAGCGGGTTGTCATGACAGAAGTCTTTTGGAACTGTATGATTCATTAAAGTCGATACATATCTTATTCCTCCGTCAACTCCTGTGCTTACTGCTTTGAAGTCTCCCCAAACAAATAAAGTATCTTTCGTGTAGTGATAACGCATGAATTAATTGCTCTATAAAATGTATGGTGTATTATTAAAAAAGAATTATTCTTCTCCACCAAGGTGGAGTTTGTTTGTCTTCCAGTGTCCGAGTTTGTAGAAGAAGAAGTCAAAAGCAAATACGATTACGCTGCTGAAGGCGACAGTAATCCAGATGTGTTCAATTGGATGACCTGTAAACACCAGATATGCTGAAAGACCTACCTGGAAAATTAATTGACCCGCAAGCGCAGAATACATTCCCGGGCGAGTCATACCCGCTCCATTCATTGCAAATCCCATTGTCATAGCCGCAGCAATTATGAAATACGACAGCGGAACAATCTGCATGAATGAAATTCCTATGGAAAGCGAGTCAGCTGTTGCTCCGAATATTTCCAGAAGGTGAGGAGCAAAGATAAGATACGCTGCACCAACAAGAGCCATGAAAACCATGTTGATAATAACAGCATAGCGCACGGATTTTTCAGCACGCTCGACTTTTCCGGCGCCCAAGTTTTGACCGACCATCACAGACACACCTGTGCATAAACCCATTACGAGAACGAATCCAAGCATATCAAGTCTTCCGCAAATACCGTAAGCTGCAACAGCGGCTGTTCCGTAAATTGCTATTACGGCTGTCATTCCAACGAATGCAAATGAGCGGATACCGCTTTGAATTGCCGAAGGAATTGCAACCATTACAATATTCAGCAGGAGTTTGGGTTCAAATGTCCATTTTTTCGGGAACTTGATTGGGCTGTTTTTCTTTGACGGTAAGAGATACATCGCGGCAATAAGAAGAATCACACCAAGCGCTCTTGAAGTAAGTGTAGCATAAGCAGAGCCTGCAATTCCGCATTCGGGGAAAATCCAAAGTCCTTGGATAAGTGATGGGTTGAGTGCAATGTTTATGAGGTTTACGGCAATCATCACAAACATTGGCGTCCTTGAGTCTCCTGTGCTCTGGAAAACTGTTGTCAGGATGAACAGGATGACCATTATGAAGATACCTGTTAATGCAGGTCTGAGATATTTTACTCCTTCGGCAACTACTTCGGGGTCAGCGCCTAAAAGAACTAAGACGTTTTCCGAGAAGAAGAATCCTATTACTGCTATGATTATTGAGAGACCTATTGCAACGTATAAGGAGTGTGCAAGTATTATCTGGATTCTTTCATATTTTGCCGATCCGTAAGCTCTGGAAACGAATGCTGCTGTTGCGGTAACTACTCCAAATATTACGGTCATTAAGACCATAATTACAGACATGCTCATTGTTCCTGCAGCTATTGCGTTGTCTCCGAGATGTCCTATGAAGTACATGTCCACAACTTCAAGAACACTTTGGAGAAGGTTGCTGAGAATTATCGGGAGCGCTACTATTAAGAGTGCTTTAAGGACATTTCCTTCGGTTAGAAAATTCCCTTTTCGAGCCTCTTTTGCCGAACCGTCTGCATTTTCGGCTGTTTGTGGTGCTGATATTTTATCCATTTTGTATCGCGACTATATTATGAGGATAACATAGTGTATAAATGTATAGATA
>JAUNXW010000027.1 GCA_030539595.1 Methanocorpusculum sp.
TTTTTTGCGATGTTTTTTGATATGCAGAATGAGAATGCGGATAAGGGGTGGTATTAAAAATGAAGATTGTTGTAGATATTAATCATCCTGCTCATGTTCATTATTTCAAGAATTTTATCTGGGAGATGGAGAAGAAAGGACATGAGATTTTAATTACTGTCAGTGATAAGGATATTGCAAGACAGTTACTTGACCTCTATGGTTTTAAGTATGTGCTTCTTGGAAGTTACGGAAAAGGGATTGTGAAAAAGGCAATCAATGTTCCTATTTTAGATTTCCGCATGTGGAAAGCTGTTCACAAATTCAATCCTGATTTGTTTGTAGGATTTAGTACTATTCGCGGTTCACATATTTCATTTCTCATGCGCAAAAAAACAATTGCACTGGATGATACTGAACCTGCAACACTGCAGCGTATGTTATATCACCCATTTGCAAATGCAATTCTCACCCCCGCATGTTTCCAGAAAGATCTTGGAAGTAAACAGGTTAGATATGATGGATATGCTGATTTATTCTATTTGCATCCTAATCGATTTATTCCAAATCCCGACATTCTTAAAGAAGTTGGTATCTCTGAAAAAGATACTTTCTTCATTGTTCGTTTTGTTTCATTTGATGCAAATCATGATATTGGTCAAAGCGGAATTCATGATAAAGTAAAATTAGTTAAACTTTTATCAGAGTATGGTAGAGTTCTCATAACTTCTGAAGCCTCACTCCCAAATGAGCTTGAAAAATATAGATATCGAGCCCCTGTTAATAAGATGCATGATTTAATGTATTATGCAACTTTAGTTATTGGTGAAAGTCCAACAATGGCATCAGAAGCTGCATGTATGGGTGTACATGCTGTTCTTATAACTACGTTTAAGGTTGGCTATAACAAGGATGAAGAAGATAAATATAATCTGGTAACTAATTTTTCAAATCCAAATACAGATGATGAAGAGATTATTGATAAAATTATATCTTTGATTGTCGATCCCGCTACTAAAGGAGATTCACGAAAAATGAGATTGAAACTTTTGTCTGATTCCTGTGACCCTACAACTGTGCTGATTGACTTAGCTGAGAAACTGACGGATGAAAAGCGTTCAAATTGAAACTCATCTAAGCAAACTAAATTAATTTTTAGATTGTTGTACTGTTGTTTCTCTGAATTTTGTCCAACGAATTCAGATAACGATTTGACAAACTCTGTGTACAACAAATTATCCAAGACGAAGACTTAATAGTTGCCCGCGTAAATATATTCACATTCAATGGATATTCAGATATACGGCAGTTCGGTTCTGACCAAAAAAGCTGAGCCGGTAGCTTCAATAACGCCTGAACTCATCAGCGCAATGAACGAAATGGCAGCAGACCTCAAGAGCTTAAGCGCTGTGGGACTTGCAGCGCCTCAGGTTGGGGTTTCTGAAAGATATTTCGTGATGCACGCAGGCGACAAACTCAGACTTGTCATAAATCCTGAAATAATTAAAGAAGGGTCAGCTTCGGTTGAAATGGAAGAAGGATGCGTTTCTGTTCCGGGAATCCATAAAAAAGTCAGACGCCCGCGGCGCATTTCCGTTAAATATACAGACGAAAACGGAAACGAAGTCAGCGAGGAACTTAAAGATTACCCCGCGCGTGTGTTTATGCACGAATACGACCACCTCGACGGGATTATGTTTGTCGACCGCCTAACGCCAATCGCAAAAAAAATGATTGCCAAGCAGCTTGAAGATTTGAAGGAGACGCATAAATGAGAGTTCTGTTTATGGGAACACCCGATTACGCGGTGGCTTCTCTTGAAGCGGTTTACGCAAAACATGAAATTGTCGGAGTTGTAACAAGAGCCGACAAACCCAACCGCCGCGGAAACAAAATAGAATTCTCGCCCGTGAAAAAATTTGCAGTCGAAAAAAATATCCCTGTGTTTCAGCCGGAGAATATGAAAGACGCGGCTTTATCATCCGAACTTGAAAAACTCAATGCCGATATTTCTGTGGTCGTTGCCTATGGTATGATAATTCCCGACTCAATTATAAATCTCGCGCCGAAGAGCACAATAAATGTTCACGGCTCGCTTCTGCCCAAATACAGAGGAGCTGCTCCAATGCAGTATTCTGTTTTGAACGGCGACGAATCTGCAGGCGTGACTATTATGTATGTCACCTCAAAACTTGATTCGGGCGATATCATTCTTTCAAAATCTCTTTCGGTCGGAAAAGATGAGACCTTCGGAGAACTTCACGACAGGCTCGCGGTTTTGGGAGCGGATGCACTTATTGAAGCTATGGATTTAATTGAGAGCGGAAAATCTTCCCGCACGGTTCAGGATGAGGCAAAAGTTACGTTTGCTCCGTCAATTTCCAAAGAGGAATGTGTTATTGACTGGAGTATGCCGGCAGATAAGGTTCACAACAGAATTCGCGGGCTGTCTCCTGTTCCGTGCGCAAACACAAGATTACCTGACGGCAAGCTTTTAAAAATTTACAGAAGCGAGATTGTTGATGGATATTTTGGAGAAGCGGGAGAGGTTCTGGATAACATTAAGAAGAAAGGTTTCGTTGTCGCCTGCGGAAACGGCGCGGTTTGTATTACGTCAGCAAAGCCGGAAGGAAAAAAGGAGATGCCCGGATTTGAGATTGTCAACGGGCATTATCTTAAAGTCGGCGACATAATTTAATCGTCTTCAAGGTCAAAGGAGAGACCGCCGAACATTTTGGCAAGGATGTTGTAAAATATCGCAACGAGTGCGCCGCTGATAAATCCGGCAATCATCCCAACGATTGCTGCGACGAGTATTCCGATTAATGAGCCGGCAAGTCCGGTATCCACCATAAATGCGAATTCGGGAAAGAGAATGTTTCCGGATAATGCCCCAATGCATGCAATTATTGCGGTAATTATTCCTGCAAGAAGGGATATTCCGCCTGTCATTATGCCTGCTGAAAATATTCCTATGCGTTTGATTTTTTTGGTTGCCATATTACTGAATAGGTGCGGATATCAGAAATATTTTGCGGGCGGATTGGATGTTATGTCGGAAAGTAAGTTCTGGCTGTAAAGGAGATAAAAAGCACCCCAAATCATAAAACCAGCCCAGACACACACAGCGTGTCTGTATCCTGCGAACTACGACAAAGACAATAAAAAACGAACATTAATGATATCATTCTATCTCACTGCTCGGTTGGCTTACATAGACGGCTTTTAAGCCGCTTTCTCTAATGGGTAAGGGGTTTCATCATCTGAAAATAACCCTAATTTCTGATAACAACCGCCAAATAATAAAAATAAGCCAAAATTGAGGGTCTTTTTAATCAACCCGCAGATACACTCAGCGCATACGCGCTTCAGACAAAAAATTACTCCAGAAAAGGAGTAATCTCATTCATAATCGTATCAAGCATCTCCTTAGCTTCGGCAGAATTCTGCGACTCGGTATAAACTCTCACAAGAGGCTCTGTTCCCGAAGGTCTTATCAAAGCCCAAGCTCCTCCCTTTGTGATTCTGATACCATCGCGGTCATCAATTGGACAGTCCTTGAAAAACTCCTTCATATGCTTTACAATCTCCTTCGCTCTTGATGTCTTGTGCTTCACCTGATACATCGTGAACTTGGGAAGCTCATCGATTAACTCCGAAAGCGGCTTCTTCTTTGTTGCCACAACTCCGAGCATAGTTGCCGCAGACATCCCACCGTCTCTGCAGAATTGGTGTTTCGGGTAAATAACACCACCGTTGCCTTCTCCGCCGATAACGACAGGCTTATCTTCGGAAATTAATTCACGCATAGTTCTTGCCACGTAAATACTTCCCACAACCGTATAGTTCGTAGAACAATCCGATTTCTTACCGACAGCCTCAACAATTCCCGAAGTACTGACCGGAGTTACAATAATTCCGCCTTTCTTCTGCTCGCAGAAGTAAGAAGCAAGCAGGGCGAAAGTTATGTTTCCGTCCATAAACGTCCCCTTCTCGTCAACAAAAATTGCCCGGTCAGCATCTCCGTCATGAGCCACACCGAAAGCCGCTCCGGTTGACTGAACCAGAGCCGACAAATTCGCAAGCCCTTCTGCTGTCGGCTCGGGAAGTCTTCCGGGGAAATGTCCGTTGAACTCCGAATTGATTGTGTGAACCGTGCATCCTAATCTTCTGAAAATCTCAGGGGTTGTTGCCGCAGCAGGTCCGTTTCCCGGGTCAACGCAGACTGTAATTCCTTTACCGATTTCTTTTGGGAACTGATTAACTATCGCATCGATGTAGAGTTTTCTGCTCTCAGGGTTGTCTGAGGCAGTTCCAACTTTGTCCCAATCGGCGACGACGTATTTTTTATTTATCATCGTCTGCTCAAGCTCGATAGTTCTCTCATCGCCCATTTCTGTTCCGTCAGCCTCAATTATTTTTATTCCGTTGTATTCCGGCGGGTTGTGGGATGCGGTAATCATTACTCCTCCCGCGAGTTTGTGATAGAGAACAAGATACTGAAGACACGGAGTTGGAACAACACCGAAATCAATTACATTGCAGCCGACTGCTGTAAGCCCTGCTCTTACCGCGGCGGAAAGTGAAGGACCTGAGGTTCTTGTATCTCTTCCAATACCTACGGTTTTTCCAGCGCCAATCATTGTTCCGAAACTTTCTGCAATTCCGAGTGCAAACACGGGTGTCATATCAACGCCCGTTACACCGCGAACACCGTTTGTTCCGAAGTATTTCTTTTCGAGTTTTTCAAGAGCCATTATTAGTCTATGATATAGGCGCTTGAATATAATAATTGTTAAGAAGTGGTTTTAGTGAGAGAAGGTTGCCAAATAGAAGAAACCTTTAGGTTTCTCAGCTGGGCAAGTTCCGGGCAGACACTCTCAGATAGATATTTATTTTATTAGAACAATCTATTCAGTATATAAATGAGTACCTACTGGGTTGTTCGCTGTCCAAACTGTCATCAGTTTACTTATACGGATAAGTATGGGAAGTGGAAACTCTGCCCCGTCTGCGGTGAGGTTATTTCTATTGCGAAAGTTCCCGTCTACCTTGAAGTAAACGATTTTTCGGAGGCCGAAGACCTAATAAAAGAAGTTGAGCGCTATCTGTCGCACACGGGAAGACTTGATTTGACACGCGAAGAGGTTGAACTTGTGCGCAGGAAATATACAGAGTGGCTTGCAGGTAAACCTGCTGCGCGTTAAAAAAATTATTTTCCGCCGACGATGACAATTGTTTTATCGGTCATCTTAGCAAATATTCCGTTTTCAAGAACGCCGGGGATTTCATTTATTTTTGATTCAAGTGCTTGAGCATCTGTTATTTTTTTGAAAGCACAGTCGAAGACATAGTTTCCGTTATCGGAAATTACAGGTCCGTCTTTTTTTACACCGTTTCGCATTATTGGGTCTCCGCCTATGGCTTTCAGTTTTTCGACAACACTCCCGTAAGCAAACGGCAGAATTTCAATCGGGACAGCAGCTGAAAGTTCCGTGACTTCTTTTGCGGTGTCTATTACAACAACAAATTTCTTCGCAGACGATGCTACTATTTTTTCGCGAAGGTGAGCCGCTCCTCTTCCTTTAATCATTGTTTTTTCGGGAGTGACCTGATCTGCTCCGTCTATTGCGATGTCAAGAACAGGGTGAAGGGAAAGAGACGTTAATGGGATACCATACTCCTCTGCACGCATTGCGGTCTGATTTGAGGTCGGCACACCCAAAATTTTCAGTCCGTCATTTTTTATTCTTTGCCCGAGCCTTTCCATTGCAAAAAACACAGTAGAGCCTGTTCCGAGACCGACAATCATGCCGTCTTCAACCATATCCGCAGCGCGATAACCCGCGTCTTTTTTTGCTTCGGTAACATCCATAAAATAGATTGTGAGCGCAGAATTATTAAGTGCTTTGGAAGGGGGGTGAGTATGTTTTTTTGAGAGTTTGTCTAATCCGGGACTTCGCTAATTTTTTAGACTGAGTCTAAATCTCATCCAGCGGATTTTCTCACATCTGTCAGTCTCTATCTGACACATCCATTTATTAATCTCAAAGTCCACAATATTAATATGGAAAATTCCTCTGTTTCCGGGAAACATCTTGCGCTTATTCTGGTATCGGCTTCGCTTGCTGTTTTTATGTCCTCGCTTGACGGAACGATAGTAAATATTGCTCTGCCTGTAATATCCGATTATTTTGACTTGTCAACATCCTCCGTTGAATGGGTATCAACCATCTACCTGCTCGTAATGGCAGGAGCATTATTAATCATCGGAAAAATAACCGACATAATAGGTCTCAAAAAAATATTTATCACAGGTTTTGTACTCTTCACATTCGGTTCATTCGCCTGCGGATTTTTCCCGGAACAGCTTAATTCATTCGGAGCACTCCTTGCAAGCAGAGTTCTGCAGGGCTTGGGAGGAGCGATGATGACTGTCATCGCTCCCGCAATGATTTCAAAATATATGTCCGGAGCAAAAAGAGCAAAGGGAATGACAGTAGTCACAATATTTGCGGGTATAGGAATGGCTCTCGGTCCAACCCTTGGAGGATATTTAACCGAATACCTTTCATGGAACTGGATATTCTTCATCAACGTGCCTGTCGGAATAATTGCCGTAATTCTCGGATTCATTGTCCTGCCCAAAGATAAATCGGAAAAATCATCGATGAAAGGATTTGATGTTTCAGGGGCTGCTCTGATTTTTATCGGACTTGCCGGAATTTTATTCGGCGTCTCGGAAGGAAACACGCAGGGCTGGACATCCGTTCCGGTAATAGTTTCGTTAATCCTTGGTATTGTCTGCGTCGTCGGATTTATTATTCGCGAGCTTAAAGCAAAACAGCCTGTATTAGACTTGAGACTGTTTAAGAACAAGACATTCCTTATCTTAAACATCATCTTCATCATAATGTTCTTCACATTTGCCGGAGCTAACTATCTTCTTCCTTTCTATCTTCAATACGTTCAGGGGCTTTCAACCTCAAGTTCAGGACTTATTCTGACGGTGATGTCTTTTGGGATGATGATTGCCGGAGTTATTTCAGGATTTATTTATGCGAAACTCATCGGAAAAATAAAATATATAATTATGGTCGGAGCAATTTTAATGGCTCTCGGGTTCTTCTTCCTTTCAAAGCTGAGCCCCGTATCTGGTATCTGGGTAGTTGTTTCAGGGCTTGCACTGCTCGGTTTCGGTATCGGGCTTATGCTGACACCGCTTTCAACTCTTATGATGGGCTCAGTCCCTGCGAACAAACAGGGTATGGTTTCAAGTCTTACCGGACTTGAACGCTTCGGTCCTATGACCCTCGGTATTGCGTTCTTTAACATTCTCTTTGTTGAGGCGATTAAGTTTAATGTGAAACATTCGGGCATCACTGAAAAACCGCCCGCAGATATCGCGGCTGTAATTCTTTCGCACGGTTTTGATTTCTGTTTCCTTATCGCGTGTATTGTAGCGGTTGCGATGATTGTTCTGAGTATATTTATTAAGGAGAGGGAAATTCAGGTCGAGCAATGAGGAGACCGCTTATTTCTGTAATTGGTGACGGTTCTCTTGAAGAGAATTCACCAAAAGAGATTTTTGCGTTTGAGCTTGGAAAGGCTCTTGTTGACAATGGTTACAGAATTGTTTCAGGTGGTCTCGGCGGAGTTATGAAAGCAGCGTTTAGAGGTGCTCACAGTTCAGAAAAATACCGTGAGGGTGATACTGTTGCAATTCTGCCTGGAAATAATCCCGTTGATGCGAATGAGTTTGCAGATATTGTTATTGCGACAGGTCTTGATGCGGCAAGAAATTTTATTGTGGCAAATTCCGATGCGGTTGTCGCTGTCGGCGGAGGCTGCGGGACTTTGTCTGAATTATCTTATGCATGGGCTTTGAAGAGATTGATTCTGGCTTACCGTGTTCCGAATTGTTCTGCTGAACAAAACTGTTTTTCGGACTGGAGTCTGCTTTCAGCGGACAAAAAACTTGATGATAAGGTGAGGTATGAAAATATTTCCGATGACCGAATTTACGGAGTGGATTCAGCGGATGAAGCTGTCAGAATCTTGAATGAGAAACTGCCTCTGTATAATGAGAGACCGAAGTCAGCAGGGAACAGAAGAGCATAATTTATTTTTTGATGCGGTTGTGTCTTGGGATTAAATATAAAAATTAGTGAAGTACTGTTATCATCTAAGCAAGAAAATAGATAAAATATCTAAGCCAGAAACACAGCAAGTAACGGCAGCGTCGCAATACACAAAAGTGTAGAAATAAAAACACCCTGAGCCGCAATTTTCGCATTCGATCCGTATTCATCAGCAAGAATCACAGTATTTACAGCAGCCGGCATTCCTGCCGTAACAACAATAATCCCAAGCACAACAGGGTTTGTAATAAACTGAGAGAACACCAGAAAAGTTACAAGCGGCATAATTACAAGTCTGATTCCCGCAAGGAAATACTGTCTGACATTCGTAAATATAGATTTAAAATTCAGACCGGCAAGGAAACCGCCCGTAACAACAAGAGAAAGCGGTGTAGTCACATCATCCAAAAGCCCCAGAGCTCCGTAAATCGGGTCGGGTATCTGAAATGAAGTCAGGAAAAACACAAGCCCCGCAATTGTAGAAATGAACGCCGCATTTAACAGAATCTTCGGACTGAATGAAAACTTCGCACCGCCTTTTTTCTTCAAAAGCCATATTCCCACAGAATAAGACAGAATTGTAAACGGGATATTGAAAACTGCAGCATAAAAAATTGCATACGAACCGTAAATCATAGATATTATCGGGAAACCCATAAACATGGAATTGGAAAACATAATCATAAATCTGAAAATACCGTATTCTTCTCTCTTCGCACGAAGAATAATCGGAGCAAACCACGCAATGACAAACGCTATACAATAATAAATCAGCGCCGCGACAAAAAGATACGCTGAGTTTTCAAAAGTCCCCTCATTGAAAGGAATCTGCATCGAATAAATTACCATTGCGGGAATACAGATGTGCAGAAGAAATTTGGAAAGTTTCGAAACAGAGCCCTCATCAAGAATCCCAATCTTGCGACAGAAAAATCCCGCAGCAACCAGAAGGAACAGAATAAGTATTTGATTCAGGGCAATTAAGTAATCCATATTTTTATTATATAGGAGTTACGCGGTTGCGCTTTATGAGCTTATCCAATGCGGTGTATTTCTGCAAAAAGATTTAGTCTAAGTTGTTCTGTTGCGGTGTGTACACATTTCGTTACACCACGAAAAACACACGAAAAAATACGAAAAGCACGAAAATAAAAAAATCGGTTTGTCTCATTTATCATAGCAAAACACGAAAATCAACGAAAAACACAAAAGGGTTGCCGTTTGCTCTTCTTTTGGTACTTATTGTAAACTTAACAACCCTTTTGTGTTTTTCGTTGATTTTCGTGCTTTTCGTATTTTTTCGTGTGACTTTCGTGGTGTAACGATGTGAGTTCAAAGAGCAACAGAAAACTTAGACTAAATCTTGTCCAACGGATTCACATAAAGATTGGACAAACTCACACAAATACGCGTAGCAAGTAGTTAATCTATTTCAAAGGTCAATAGATATACATGGATAAAGTCGTAGAGGAAGGTTTTGACCGTTTAACTGAACTTGTGACAAAAACAAAGTTAGAACAGAACGCCGTTTTAAATAAAATCGCTGAAGGAGACGCGGCGCTTCTGAAAAAAATGATAGAGTCCGTTGCGCCCGTGATTTCCGAAGCGGGACAGGAGTTTATGCTCAAGGCAAAACAGGACTCAAAAGGGGATTTGTACGACCAGAAATATTACGATTTCAAGATGATTTTGCTCGGAAAAACCGAACACCCTGTTGAATTCAGACCTGACAACCCTAAGAAAAAAGTTGAACAGCAGTACTGCGTTCTGTCTGAAAAAGGAGAACTCTTTGAGCTGATGTTTTCAAACGACGGCTTCATCGTGGATACTTATGCAGCTCCCCTTTCAATAGACGACGCGCTTGAATTTTACGGCTACGATATTTTGTATATGCTGTTTTCAGCAATGCGCGAATATTCACTCGCACAGCAGGACCTTCTCGACGCATTAAACATTACTCTCGGCTTCATGCAGAACAATAAAGAATAGACTGAGGATAGAAATGGTTTACAGAATATTTGTCGAGAAAAAACCCGAGCTTGCAAACGAAGCAAAGTCTCTTTCAAACGAGCTGAAAACGCTTGTAGGAATTGAAGAACTCAGCGGAGTAAGACTTGTCAACCGCTACGATGTAGAAAATATAGATAAAGAACTGTTTGAATATGCGAAGAAGACGGTTTTTTCCGAGCCGCAGCTTGATATAATTTCAGACGAAGTCGCTGTTGCTTCCGATGAAACAGTGTTTGCGGTTGAGTATCTGCCCGGTCAGTTCGACCAGAGAGCCGACAGTGCCGCTCAGTGTATTCAGCTTATTTCCCAGAAGGAAAAGCCACTCGTAAAAACGGCAAGAGTTTACATCCTTAAAGGAAAACTCAGTGAGGAAGCTGTCTCTGCGGTTAAAAAATATGTTATTAACCCTGTCGAAGCAAGAGAGGCTTCACTGGATAAGCCAAAGACTTTATTCTGCAAATACAGCGTGCCTTCCAAAGTTGAAACCCTGAACGGTTTCAGAAATTTTTCCGATGAGGAATTAACGAAGTTCATCACCCAAAGAGGTCTTGCGATGGATTTCGACGACATAAAATTCTGCCGGGACTACTTTAAGACAGAGAACCGCGACCCTACAATCACAGAAATCAAAGTGATTGATACTTACTGGTCGGATCACTGCCGTCACACAACATTTTTTACGACAATAGACAGCGTAAAAACAGAAAGCCCTGTATTGCAGAAAGCTTTCGACGACTATCTTGCTCTTCGCGCGGAACTCAAAAGAGACAAGCCTGTCTCGTTAATGGATTTGGGAACTATAGCGGTTAAGTATCTCAAAAAGGAAGGACTGCTCAAGAAACTTGACGAATCCGATGAAATCAATGCCTGCACGGTAAAAATAAAAGTCACCGTCGACGGAAAAGACGAAGACTGGCTTCTTCTGTTCAAAAATGAAACCCACAATCACCCGACAGAAATTGAGCCGTTCGGAGGAGCGGCAACCTGTGTGGGAGGCGCAATTCGCGACCCGCTTTCCGGAAGAGCTTATGTTTACGCCGCAATGAGACTTACGGGAGCTGGAAATCCGCTCGCTCCCGTCAGCGAAACTCTTGAAGGAAAACTTCCGCAGAGAAAAATTGTTTCAACCGCCGCAGCGGGCTACAGTTCTTACGGAAACCAGATAGGGCTTGCAACAGGTCAGGTCGATGAACTTTATCACGAAGGTTATGTTGCCAAAAGAATGGAAATCGGGGCTGTAATCGGTGCAGTTCCCGCAGACTGTGTTCGCCGTGAAGTTCCCAAAGCAGGCGACGCGGTGATTCTTCTCGGAGGAAAAACAGGACGCGACGGCTGCGGAGGAGCTGCGGGTTCATCAAAAGCGCACACAGTATCTTCTATTGAAACCTGCGGAGCTGAGGTTCAGAAAGGAAACGCTCCCGAAGAGCGAAAAATTCAGAGACTTTTCAGAAACAAAGAAGCCTCGCTTCTTATTAAGCGGTGCAATGATTTCGGTGCGGGAGGAGTTTCCGTAGCCATCGGAGAACTCGCAGACGGGCTTGATATAAATCTGAACGCTGTCCCGAAAAAATATGAAGGGCTTGACGGGACAGAACTTGCGATAAGCGAGTCTCAGGAGAGGATGGCTGTCGTGGTTGAAGCCGAAGACGTTGAAAAATTCATAGCGCTTGCAGACGCAGAAAATCTCGAAGCGACAAAAGTCGCTGACGTCACTGATAAAAACAGGCTTGTGATGAATTGGAACGGAGACAAAATCGTCGACATCTCACGCGAATTTTTAGACACCAACGGAACCGAAAAACACACGGCTGTTGAGATGGAAAAGCCTTTGCCGTTCGGTAAAAAATCCGTGAAAAATTTCACGGATGGATACAAAGCCCTCGTCGGAGACTTAAACGTCTGCTCAAAAAGAGGTCTTTCGGAGAGATTCGATTCAACTATTGGTGCGGGAACTGTTCTGATGCCTTTCGGCGGAAAATATCAACTGACGCCTTCTCAGGCGATGGTCTATAAAATTTCCGTCGAGAACAAAGATACAAACGACTGTTCTTTGATGACGTGGGGATACAACCCTTACGTTGCCGAAAAAAGTCCGTATCACGCAGGATACTTGGCGGTTGTTGAAAGCGTTTCAAAACTTGTCGCAGCGGGAGCTTCGTTTGAAGATGTTTATCTTTCTTTCCAGGAATATTTTGAAAAGCTCGGCAAAGACGCAAAGCGCTGGGGTAAACCCGCAAGCGCGCTTCTTGGAGCTTTCAAAGCCCAGATGGGACTTAAAGTCGGCGCAATCGGCGGAAAAGATTCTATGAGCGGCTCGTTTGAAAAACTCGATGTTCCTCCGACGCTTGTTTCTTTTGCGGTCACAACCGAGAAAATAGAAAACATCATCTCAAACGATTTCAAAGCCGCAGGACACAAAGTTTTCCTGATTAAGCCGGAGTATGATTCTGAAAATCTTCCGACAGCTGATTCTCTGCTGAAGAATTTCAGCCTTGTCACAAAAGAATGCCGCGAAGGAAAAGTTCTTTCCTGTCAGACTTCAACCTACGGGGGAATTGCCGAAGCGGTCTTTAAGATGGCTATAGGAAACAAACTCGGCTTTGAATACGCAGACGGCGTCAGCCTTGAAGATATTTTCGGCTACTCATACGGTTCGTTTATCATTGAAACCGACAGCGTTGTCGACGGAATTCTCCTCGGAGAAACCGTTTCCGAAGGAATTAAATTCGGTTCTGAGAAAATCCCTCTTGATGAGCTTTTGAAAATTTACGAAAACAAACTTGAGTCTGTTTATCCGTGCAATATTTCGCAGGGCGGTTCTGCAATAGATAAAATTTCTTACGCAAAGCGTAATGAGGTTAAACCTAAAGTCAGAGTTGCTCATCCAAAAGTTTTAATTCCGGTATTTCCCGGAACAAACTGTGAATACGACAGCGCAAAAGCGGTCGCACGTGCGGGAGCAGTCCCCGAGATTTTCATAATCAACAATAAGAGCGCCTCAAAAATCACAGAATCGGTTGAGGAGTTTGCAAAAGCCGTAAAGCGCTCGCAGGCAATATTTATCCCGGGAGGATTTTCGGGCGGAGACGAACCCGACGGCTCGGGAAAATTCATAACTGCATTTTTCCGCAACGCAAAAATCAAAGAGGCGGTATCTGACCTTCTGGATAACCGCGACGGTTTGATGTGCGGTATCTGCAACGGTTTTCAGGCAATAATCAAGTTAGGACTTGTGCCTTACGGAAAAATTATTGATACGGATGAGAATTCTCCGACGCTTACGTTCAACACAATAGGACGTCACCAGTCTAAACTCGTTAGAGTTAGAGTTGCTTCCGTTAAATCCCCATGGCTTTCAAAAGTAAACGTTGATGACGTTTTCGCTGTTCCTATCTCTCACGGCGAGGGAAGATTTTTAGCCTCCGACGAAGTCATCAGAGAACTTATCGCAAACGGTCAGGTTCTTACACAGTATGTCGATTTAAAGAATAATCCGACGTCGGATGTTGCGTTCAATCCTAATAACTCGGTTATGGCAATTGAGGGAATTACTTCGCCCGACGGAAGAGTTCTCGGTAAAATGGGACACGCGGAAAGAATCGGTAAAGGGCTTTACAAAAACTTCGATGCTGAGTTTGAGATGAAACTCTTTGAGAGCTTGGTTGAATATTACAAATAGAAATTCTAACTTTTTTTTGAATCCTGAATTCGACAGTTAATATTTTTGCTTACTAAATATTTGGCAGATGAGCAAAAACAAGTTTAATCTGTTCTTGGATTTATAACGTCATCAATAATCCACTAATTTTTTTAGACTAAGTTTTGTGCTTCGCTCCGTTTATCACTCCGCGAGAGCGTTTATAGGAATTTATTAGAAGTTCGGCTTCGCCTCACAAAACAAACCGCAAATCTACGCGAATCATCGCAAGTCTGCAACTTGCTCACGTCTTAGTCGCTTCGC
>JAUNXW010000162.1 GCA_030539595.1 Methanocorpusculum sp.
AGAGAGCTTTGTCCGATTTGAATCTTTTAGGAATGGTCGTGGATTTTAAGAAGAAGTTTTACCGTTCAAACCGTGCAAGATATGATTTGGCTGCTGCTGGGACTTTGAAACTTTTACCACCTGAGCAGAATGAATCCGCTCTTGCTAAGGATTATGAAAAAATGAAAAGTATGTTTTTCGGTGATGCGCCTGAGTTTTCAGAGATATTAAGGGGGCTTAAGGAACTTGAGGATGAGATTAATTCAATTCAGTTAAACGGTTGATTTTTTTAATCCCCAACCCTATCCCCCACCCTAACCCCAACCCTCCGTTAGGTATAATTTTTATAATTAACATCTCCATGCATTTATTCTCCAAAACGGAGATAAGAATATATAGTGCCGAAACATACTATTATTCAATTATGGATTATCTTATTGTTGTGGATTATCAGTCCGATGCTGAGCGTAAACGGATTGATTATGCCATTGAGCGGTGGAAAGACCGCGGTTCTATAGAAAAGCCTAAGGGCACAGTAATTCACTTTAGCGGCGCGGATGTTGATGAGTTTCTTGATGATATTTATTCGCGTCTGAGTGTGGGCAAGGATTCTGTTCATGTTTTTGCGGGAGACGCTTATTCTCCGAATGTTGATGAGCAGTCCGAGTCTCTTAAATATAATACAGATATGGATGTTTCGTCTGTTGAGAAGTTTTTGAATTATATTATGACAAAGCTGTCTGCGTCTTATGAGGGGACGAAGAACGGGGTTAAGTCTTATACCGCATATACTAAGAAGGGGCAGGCAGGTATTGATGTGAGATTATCCGAAGGAGATAAGACTGAGGTCGCTGTCGTTGTGAGGGGCTATGGTGAAGTGGTCTCTTTTATTGTCGGCAGAATTGATAAAGAACTGAAAATGTTTCTGGGGGCAGAGTGATGAGCGCACCTCACAGAAAAGACTCCCATACAAACTATGAACAAACAGGCTGGAAATACAAACACGAAGGCGAATACAAAAAAGCTATAGACGCCTTTGACAAAGCCATAAAATATCATCAGCGCACCTATTTTGCACTTCACGGAAAAGGCGAATGTCTTTTGAGAACAGGAGATTATGACAGCGCCTTAAAATGTTTTGAGTCGGCAATAAATCTTGACAGAAGACATCCCTGGGCTTATCACGGTGCGGGAAGAGCTTATCACTTTCTGAAAAAATACGACACGGCAATAGCATATTATGAAAAAAGTATAAATATAGAATCTCACGCAACTGTCGCTTGGCATTGGAAAGGAAGAACGCTTATTGAGATAGACGAGTTTGAAAAAGCCGAAAAGGCTCTTTCAGTCGCTCTCAAAAATGTTGTTGGGAGCAGACATTCGAAAGACCTGATTCCTTTAATCGAAGCGGACTTGAAAAAGGCACGCGAAGGAAAAGAGCAGATGAAAAAACCAGAATCAACGGCTCAAATCATTATTCAGGGTGATAATACCGCCCCAATAAATATTGACGGCATTCAGGGAAATGACGACTCAATTATAAACAGGGCTGAGGTTGATAATTCTGTTAACAGAAATTATGAAACAATTAACTCCGGGATAAACAATTCAAAAAATAATGAGAAAGAATCATTCATCTCAAAACTATTTGGAAATAAAAAACAGGTCTGTTCAAAATGCGGGGAAAAAATAAAAGACGAACAGATATTCTGCAGTAAATGCGGGGCGAAACTAAAATGAAAAACTATGAAGAACTCGGCTGGCAGTTCAGAAAAGAAAAACAATTTGAAAAAGCCATAGAAGCATTTGACAAAGGAATAAAATTAGATCAGAAAGTCTATTTTGCCAAGCACGGAAAAGGGGAATGTCTCATTGAACTTGGAAGATATGATGAGGCAATCGATTGTTTCAAAGAAGCAGTAAAAATAGATTCAAATCATAACTGGGCTTACTATGGATTAGGTAAAGCATTCTTCTTCAAACAAAACTATGAAACAGCTAAAGAATTTTTTGATAAAAGCATAAGAAGAAATAATCAGTCAGTATCCGCTTTACTTTGGAAAGGAAAAACATTAATCAAACTTCACAAATATGATGAGGCATTAGATTCCTTTCATACATCCCTGAGATATGCTGCAAAATACCGTTATGATATGCTTGAAGAAATTGAAACTGAAATCAATAATATAACCGAATACAAAGACAAACTTGAAAAAGAGAATGAACTTTTGAAAACTGAAAATCAAAAACTGAAAGAAGAACTGCAAAAGAAAGGAGTTGTCATAATTAATGGAGATTTTGTAGAAAAAGGCACAATCATAAAAGATGATGCAGTAGTAAACCGCTCAAACTTAAATCTTAACAAAGAAGAGAGGTATGATTAAATGAAAATAGACCTCTCAGGCTCACTCTACGAAGCACTCAAAAAAACCGTCTCAGAATACAACACAGAAAAAGACAACGGCAAAACAGAATCCGCAAAAAGAAAAGCCCTTGAAATATCCAAAATCTACAAACAGCTCGCTGACATGACTCCCGCTTCACGCAAAGAAAACCTTGACCGTGCAAAAAAATGGGAAAACATCTCAACAGGAAAACAAACAAAACCCAGAAAAGAAACAGCCTCAAAAGACACCGCAGGTGAAGAAGAAAACGAAAGCGAACTCCTAAAAAAAGCCGACTCACTCATAACAACCTCAAAAGTAAAATGGGCAGACATAGGCGGACTTGACCATGTAAAACAACTCATGATGGAAACCGTAGTAATAGCAGGCTTAAAAAAACCCGACTCAATAAAAGCATGGAAAGGAATCCTACTCTTCGGACCTCCCGGAACAGGAAAAACACTCCTCGCATCAGCCGCCGCAGGAAGTCTTGATGCAGCATTCTATGACGTAAAATCTGAAAGCGTCCTCTCAAAATACTTCGGCGAATCCTCAAAACTCATATCAGCTCTATACAACTCAGCAAGAAACCACTCCCCCTCAATAGTCTTCATAGACGAATTTGACGCACTCTCTCAGTCGCGCAGAGGAGAAACAAGCGAAGCATCAAGAAAAGTCCTATCAAGCTTACTCACGGAGTTGGACGGACTATCAGACAAAAAAAGTGATAGGCTTCTTCTCACACTTGCCGCAACAAACACCCCATGGGACTTAGACACAGCCGTCCTCTCAAGATTTCCGCGAAGAATCTATGTTCCCCTGCCGGATGAAAAAGCCTGTGAATCCATAATAAAAATCCAGTTAAAAGACATGGACATATCAAAAGTCAGCCTGAAAAACATCTCTGAGAGATGCGTTGAAATGCTTTATTCGGGGCGTGACCTCTCAAACTTCTGTCAGCAGGCAGTCTGGAACATGATTCATGACGTAAACAGGGACTTATACAAACTTGCAGATATACCTTTCAGTGAACTCAAAGAAAAA
>JAUNXW010000028.1:0-13518 GCA_030539595.1 Methanocorpusculum sp.
GAGACACAATATTTCCAAACGGCTCTTTCGGTCGAACTGATTTACCGACAGGAAGCCATGAAGACATGGTGAAATCGATAAACAGACTTGCCGAGCTCAAAGTTGAGTCTATATGGCCCGGGCACGAAACACCTGTTCTCGAAAACGGAAAAAGAGATATTCTTCTTTCTCAGGCAGAATTAAAGAATTATGCATAAAGGAGTATACTGTCTTCTGCTGAGATGCACAACAGCGCAGAAAATAAAAATTGGGGCTATCGGTGAGATTGAATTTGATAAAGGCTGGTATGTTTATGTGGGTTCGGCTCTGGGTTCGGGAGGTCTTTCAAGAGTTGAACGACATATAAGATTTTACAGGGAAAGATACCGAAAACCGAAATGGCACATAGATTATCTTATGGAAAAAATCAGACTTGAAGAAGTCGTCTGTGCAGAAACAGAGGAAAGGCTTGAATGTATTCTGGCAAAAAATGTAGGAGGTGCGGGAATTTCTAAATTCGGGTGTTCGGACTGTTTCTGCGAAACTCATCTGTTCTATCGAAAAGATTCACCGCTTGAAGAAATACTTACTGCGTTTGAAAAAACAGGGCTAAAAGCCAATGTGCATAAAATTGTATAAATCAATTACCCGATATAGCTAAGGTCTTCGGCGTTTTTATTCTGAATTGACGAAGCAATCGCCGAAACTTCCGTAAGCATCTGCTCGGCAAGTTCGTTCAATGAAGTCTTATCAACAGAAATCCCTGTAAGCTTCTCCAAAACATCCAGCACAGCCTTTGAAGCGACAGGATCAACAAGATAGCCTGACGTCTCTCCAAGAAACGCCGCGCCTGACATTTTCGCAAGTCTTCCAAACGTAATCAAAAGACCCGCAGCCCCAATAATTCCACCGACAGGCTCTTCCTTATTCAAAACAGCGCCTGATGCAACAACCTCATCTTTCAAATCTGTAGATGAAAGCGCTGCCAAAACTCTGGGTTTATCAACCATATGACCAACACCGTAACCGCCAAGCGTGTAAATTTTTTTAACGCCGAGAAGCTCAAAGATTTTTACATAAGCCTCAGCCAGAACATAATGACCTTCGGGTGATGTACTCTGGCAGTCGCCTGCCAGAACAATATACGAAGGCTGAGAATCTTTTGCCGGAACAAAAAACACTTCATTTCTTGGGAAACGTAAAACAGCATCATTTGTAAGATACATCTGAGGCGGAAAATAAGTCGACGTAATCTCGGCAATTTTTACAGCATTGCCGACATTCACAAGATGATCCGCAACAAGTTTACCGACGTGTCCTACACCCGGGAGACCTTCAATTGCAATATCTGCACAGTGTGAACTGACATCTTCAACATACCATCTGACATTTACCGGTTCCATGATTTAACAAGCCTCCTGTATTTTCCGTAATTATCCTGCGGTGAATATTTTGCAGGGTGGCAAGATTCAGTATCGCACCCGCATTTCGGACAAACTTTCAAAAGAGTATATGTTTTGTCAGTCGGGCATCTTCTTATGTAACCCGTCATAAAAACGCCTACTTCTGCTGAATAAGCTTCGCAGAATACTCCGAAGGCTTATCGTGCGCACGCTCGACAACCCCTATTGCTGCTTTTGCTGCTTTGTCAAGGGCTTTGTTGGCGGTCTTATAATCATACGCGGTAACTTTCAAGCGGTAGTTTGGAGCGCCGAGATAAAGTAATTCAATCTCAGCGTCTGCTACTTCGGGCTCCGCGCTTCTGAGCGCTCTGCGGATAATATTTACTCCATCGGGTTTGGTTGAGGTCAGTTCAAGAACTGCGCTAACGGTAACCTTCTGAATTTTCACATTGTCCGTTGCGACTTTAATTAATGCATCCTTTGCGGCGGATACAAGATTCATCTTTGCAAGAGTTTTTTCCGGGCTGATAACCAGCTCCTCAAAACTCTTGTAAAGAGAACCTCCGCTTAAAGAATACAATGCATCCTCTAATTCATTAACAGCGACGCCTGACGATTCTGATGCGAAACCAATCCATTTGTGGGCTTTCTGTTCATTCTTCCAGTCCTGAATTTTTTCGCGCTTCTGATGGTCGTTGACGTCTTTGAGCGATAAATCGATATGTCCTTTGGAAGGGTTGACTTCCAGAACTTTGCATACTACTTTCTGTCCTTCGCGAATATAGTCGCGGATATATTTTATCCACCCGCGCGCTACTTCGGCTATCGGGATAAGCCCTTGATGATTATCATACTCATCAAGAGTTACAAATGCCGCAAAGTCCTTGACATCTGTAACACTGCAGACGACAAGTTCTCCTTCTTCGGGCCAATCTCTTTCACTCATTTTTATAGGTTATATTTTCTCGAAATTTATTCGAAAGTTGCTACAACATCGGCTTTGATGTTTGCTTTTCCGCCGGTAGGCTCTGCGAGTACACGTCCGCAGACTGTGCATTCGACTACAGATGTTGCCTTCTCGAAAACGAGCTGCTCGTTTTCACAGTCCGGGCATTTTACCTTCAGAAACTTGCTGCGGTTATCTCTGGTTGCTTTTACCATTTTTAAATCACTCCGTAAGTTCGAATTTGCCTGCGCGCCAGCCTTCTCTTAAGTGGGCTTTTCCGCATTCTTTGCATCTGTAGCGCACGTTAATCTTCTTTGTCGGCTTGTCTCCTCCCGGAACTTTGCCGAATTTACCGCGGTTACCAATGTTTGTGCGGCGTGCTTTCTGACGGTCAATCCAGTGAAGACCTGTTGTCTTTCCCTTCTTCACTCTCTCAACTTCGTGCTCTGTATGCTTTCTGCAGTACGGGCAGTAGGTGTTGAACTTTACTGGTTTCTTCATTTTTTTATTTACCCCTTCAAGTAGGATGCATGTGAACTATTCTATGCCTTGCGGTATAGAATATTAAATACCTTTATTCATTTGCGAATTCTGATACTTAATGCTTTGTTGTCTTTACACAGAACATCTGCCATCTGAGACGGCAGGGACACAATATCTCCTGGCGAAAGAGAGTAAATTCGTCCGCTTAAATCCTGAAATTCCGGAATTTTGTCTTTTACCGCTATTACACGGTTTTCTTCGGGAGCTTTTTCTGCACTGACAGCGCGCATAACGCTGTCTTCATCTGTAGTTTCCGCAGGTGATTCGTTTATGAGTTCTGAAGAGAGGGAATCATTCTCTTTTTGAACCTCCGGCAAAACGTAATTATATGCAGTGGTCTCTAATGTTGGTTTTCCGTCTAAAAGAGTTTTCCTACACGATGATGCGGATTCGCATACTACATCGAAGAGCATGCGCTCCCCCGGAACCATCATTCTTACATCGGTTCGGTCAATTTCTTCTCCGTTTGCTTTTGCAAGCGCCAGAGCGAGTATTTTTTTTGTTCTGAGGTTATATAGCTCGCGCACATATTCGCGCAGACTTTCGCGCTCTTTTAAGAGGCTCTGGACACCTTCGGAAAACGGGTCTTCGCGCGAGGAGGCTTCGTTGTAAATCGACACGATATCTGCATGAATCTCTTCGTAAAGAGTTGCGGGTATCTCCGACAGAGAACCTGTATTTCTCTCGTCGATGATGTAGCCGTGAAGATCAGATGTCGTTATTCGTCCCATTTACACAATTTCTCCTATCCCGCGGCAGCATAAAAACACCGCAAGCGCTTCGGGAACATTATTTGTGCCTTTGACTAAATCATATTTGCTTCCAAGCATTGACATTGAAAGGTTGAACGGGCAGTCAACTTTCATAACGCGCTCGGAAAACACAACAGAATCAACAAGCGGATCAAAGGATTCAAGGTCGCTTATTTCAAGGGGAACAACTCTCATACCCGAGCCTCCGTGAAGAGAACCGGTGTGTCTTATGAGACGTTTTACGTCTGTTGTAACAGGTTCATCCGCCTGAGCAGCGCGCGATAAAATTCCGGACTGAAACATTACGTTTTCGGGATTTGTGACTGCTTTGATAACTTTGTTGTCGATTAGTTTGTCGGGCTTTGTTTCAAGCAATGACATAGTCGTTTTTATATTTTTCAAAAATCCGTCCGCATATCTGTCGGTGATTCCAAAAAGCCCCGTCAGATACTGCATCGCATCTTCTTTTGGAAGATTTTTGATTCTTATGAGTTCATCTGAAAGCGCATCTTTGTATCTTTTCTGCCAGCCCGAATTTTTGGAGTCTGTAAGCATATTTTCTGCGGATAAACCGGTTCCTGAAACATAATTCACAAGCTCGCGGCGTTCTGAACTGCTCCAGTTTCTGACTTTCATTAAAGGAATGTGAATATGATAACCTCTGCCGCCGGAAAAATTAATTTTCAGGTCATTTTTAGCAAAACCGAGTTCGCAGGTAAGCATATCTATGAGTTTGAAAAGTTCCTCTTTGACTCTTGCAAGCATCACATCGTAAGGCGCTCTTACGATATGGTCTGCATCCAAATCGAAAATTAAGTCTGCGCCGAGCCACTCTTTATCAGCCATTGAAGCAGCCCCCGGGTGAGCATAATACGCTGTTGAGTAATAAACGTGCGCGGGAACCATGCTTTTGAGATAAGCGGTGATTTCTTCCTGAGAAGTAAACGAGATATGACGGCGCATACCAGATTTTGGATTCATTGTAAAAAACAAAAATCCCCATTCCCTTTCTGTAAGAGAAGCAGGCGAATATGAAGCACCCGAACCTTTAATTTCTCCATTATAGTATGCTGAGAAACGCTGTTTGAGAAATTCGAGTGTCGCGGGCTTCATAAAATCTTCTTAATCATATATGGACCTTTACGCTCATATCCCTGTCTATGATAGTACGGTCTTACACCAACGCCCGCCATAACGGCGACGTTTTCATATCCTGCTTCTCTTGCGGTTTCTTCGGCTCTTAACAGAAGATTCTGACCGTAAGAGCGGTGCTGTCTTTCGTCTCCTCTGGCTTTTTCGCCCAATGGAACAATACTCCCGTAAACATGAAGTTCGCGCACCAAGGCAGCTCCTTCAAGTTCTGCACGAAAAACGCTTCCCGGGAATCTTAATCGCACAAATCCTATGAGCGCGTCTCCTGCAGCGGTTGATAAAAAGTGTTCCTTTCCGCCGCAGCAGTCGTAGATTAGGGTTTTTTCTTTTGCGGCAGCATTGCTTGGGTGTCTTCCTATTTCACGGCATCTTATACAGTGACAGCTTTCACCCATTTCTGCAAGCCTTTCCTGAGCCATTTGTCTGATGTGTCCGTGTTTTGAACCCGATACAATAAGTTTTGCGGGAATATCACGCTGAATTCTCTGCAGTCTTACGTATTCGGGCAGTTTGGATTTTGCGTAGGCGAGTAAGTCGACAAGGTCGTTTTCTTCGTAGGTTTTGTATTCGCCGTTTTTCCAGAGTTCTTCAAGTTCAGCTCCGGGAGTAACGAGTGTCGGATAAATTTTGAGGAAGTCGGGGCAGAATCTTGAATCGGTAAAAAGCGTGTCAAACATTTTTTTGTCGCGCTCGATGGTGCTGCCGTATAAATTCGGCATAACGTGAAATCCTACTTTTATTCCTGCGTCGCGAAGAAGAGTGTTAGATAAAACGCTGTCGGCTACCGTATGACCGCGTTTGTTGAGAGTTAAGAGTTCATCGTCTGTATGCTGGAAACCGAGTTCAACTTTGGTGACACCGAGTTCAAGCATTTTGTTGATGTGTTTTTCAACGCACCAGTCGGGACGTGTTTCAAATGTTGTTGCGATGCATCTTACGGATGATGATTCGTTTTCGGTCATCAGCTCATTGATGTTTGACGCATTGGATTTTTTTCCGCTGAATTCATTCATCGCACGAAGACATTCTGAAACAAACCAGTCCTGATAAGATTCTTCGCGTGCCGTCATTGTTCCCCCCATTACAATGAGTTCGGCTTTGTCAACATGATGACCGAGTAATTTGAACTGACCAAGCCTTGCCGTTACCTGACGGTAAGGGTCGTATTCGTTTTGTCTTGCACGAAGCGCTGCGGGTTCTTCTCCTGTGTAGCTCTGTGGAGATTTGAATGCGTGATTGGGTCCGCCCGGGCACGGCAGACATTTTCCGTGAGGACAGGCGCAGGGAGAAGTCATAACGGCAATCGGGGCAACACCCGAAAGAGTTCGTGTGGGTTTTACCATCAGAATCTCACGAAGCTCTTCGTATTCTTTTGGGGAGGCAGATTTTAAAATCGCAGAATTTTTGGGCATTACTTCAAGTGAATACTTGCGGCAGACTGAAAGTTTGATACTCTGCAGGTCTTTGCCGGGATTTGCAAAGATACCTGAGATTATCTCACGATATATTGGGTAGAGTTCTTCTTCGGTCTGCATTTATAATAGTTAATTGTGAGTGTAAATTTAAGTAGATTGTTGGTTTAGATGTTCAATCCTGAGTTTGTCAAATAGCGTAAACCTTTAGGTCTCTCAGTCGAGCAAGTCCAAGACTTGTGAAGTTTACTAAAGTAAACTTAGCTGAGCAAATTTTTTATTTGCGTTTGCGGTTCACTTTTTCATCACTCGCGAGAAGAGCGAAAACCTATCCCTCTGATTAAAAATACACTAAATCTTATCGTAGCAATACACCCAGAAGAGCAAGACATAAGGGCTTGCATATAGTGATACACCCAACACTAAAAAGATTACAATACAACTTTGATTTGCATCTGCAAACTCGATAAAAGATTAAAATTGAGATGTATAATTATAAGATTAATGCTCTGCAACAACGGGGCTTGTTGTTTCCTGAGCAAAAGAGGTCTGCTGTTTTTTCATAGTTGCCCTCATCTCGCTTGCGATTTCGTTACCGAGTGTTAAAAGTGCAACACGGTGAAGGTTTTTATTTTTGTGGATGTGAATCGGGGAAATATGAAGTGCGTCGTATTCTTCGGTTGGTACTGTATTGTTTGATACAAATTCATAGTATTTCTTAATCTGTACCATTAACATATGTAAGTGTAGTAGTTCTTCTTTCTGCATTTTACAAGTCACCTCTATTGTAAAAAATTGTCACTAATTAATTCTGTCAATATCTGTTCTTATAGGTTATTCGTCACCTTTATATCTTAGAAGATTTACGGCATGATTTCACGGGGAGCATGCCCTGCAATTCGTTGTCTGCGGCGTCTAATTAACCTAAACTCAATTGAAACGCCCCCAATAATTTGCGCGACAAAATGCCTTTATAGATGTATTGGAACAAGTTTATATGTTATTAATTCAGACTCAATATCGTGTACAACAAAATAGCCGGAGCTATTTTCGGCGCTGCTGCAGGAGACGCTGTTGGATGTTCGTTTGAGGGAATGTCTGCCGACGAAAAAAGAGTGCCGGAAATTTCAGGCGGTGGAATATTTTCGCTTCCTGCGGGAAGTGTAACGGACGACACTTATATGACGATAGCGCTTGCAGAAACTTATCTTGAATACAAAAAATTCGATAGAGATAGATTTTTGAAAAAAGTCACCCTTGCAATTCGCAGCTATGGAAAAACATTCGGGCGGACAACAAAAACAATCTCGGCTTTATCGGAGCAGGGATGTTTTTCTGACTTAGCATCGGACGCGGTAAATAAAATATTTGAATGTGAGACCAATGGAAGTGTAATGAGAACAATTCCCGTAGGTCTTGTACCCTGCGATACAGAAAACGAAGCAAGAAGAGTTTCCGCGTTTACACATTCTGGAAAAGAAGCCTGCGACGCATCTGCGGCTGTTTCGTCTGCAGCGCATCAGCTATTAATGGGTGCTTCAAAATCAGAAATACTCAGCGCAATCCCTGAAAAATATCTGTCCTGCGAACTTATCCCGTCGGTTTCTGCACTTGAATCAACCGCCTGCGCATTTGACTGTTTCTTCAAAGGTTCTGACTACGTAGACGTAATCAGACGCGCAATTTGTCTTGGTGGAGATACGGATACAATTGGTGCAATTGCAGGAGGACTTGCGGGAATTTTTTACGGTTACGAAAGTATCCCAAAAAAATGGATTGATTCTATTATTATTAAAAATGAACTTGAGGAGATTTCAAAAGGACTTACGTTGGCACATTGTGCATCTCAACAAGTTTGAGATTCTTTTTGCCTTTGGGACACATTTCTGTGTATGAACCGAGAACCTCTAATACAACATATCTTGAGCCTTCTTCCATACCGTCAGGGTGACAGAAAGCATATCCTTTGCAGAATTCATCGTCGCAGACGGGTTTGTATGTGATTCTCGTTCTCCTTGTTGCCTGACTTGTTGGAATTACACACGTCATACTTGTCTCAGAAACTTCTACAGCTTTTGCCCCGCCTTCGTGAAGAGCGCATTCGTGTTTTGTCTTGCGCACCTCACAGACTTTGTATCTTCTGCCTTCTTTCAGTTTGGCATTGTGGCAGACTTTTACAACTTTACAGTTCTCGCAGGCTTTGTCTTTTCCGGCGTAAACGAATTCAGCTCCTTCTGTTGCGAGAATAGAGCCGACTATTGTTACAATTTTTTCATCTTCGTCCATTTTTACTCCTCGTATAATTTGGCTACCGCTGTTTGAGCTGTCTTTAATGAAATATCTTCATCAAAAATAGTATATCTTTCGGGTCTTATCTCTCTTGCACGCATAATTGCTTCAACAATTACTTCATCTGAAATACCAAGTTCCTTAGGGGTTGTCGGCGCGCCGATAATTTTAAGCGAACTGCGTATTTTTTTCCAGTCGCCTCCATGAAGATACATACTTATGATTGCTCCAACACCGCATGCTTCACCGTGAAGGGCTTTTTTCGGCGCAAGTTTTTCAAGCATGTGGGCAAATTTGTGCTCTCCGCCCGAAGCGGGGCGAGAACTTCCCGCAATACTCATTGCAATACCCGAAGCAAACAGCGCTTTCATTACAATCCATGCGGCGTTTTCATCGAACTTTTTGATTTTTTCCGCGCTGTCGACCATTAACTCTGCGGTAATCATCGAAAGAGTCTCCGCATATTCGCTGATTTTTTCACCGGTCTTGTTTTTGGAAAGTTCCCAGTCCATAATTGCGGTGTAGTTTGCAACCATATCAGCGTAGCCGGCCGCCATTAATCTGCGCGGTGCCTGAGATAAAATTCCGGTATCTGCGACAATTGCAAGAGGCGGGTGAGCGGAAACGCTCACTGAACCGTCATCTGTTGAAATCGACGCACGAGAAGATGCAATCCCATCATGAGATGCTGCCGTTGGAACACTGATAAACTGAATGTCAAGGTTGTATGATACAATTTTTGCCGTATCGATTACTCTTCCTCCGCCGACACCGATTAAAAGCGCGGCGTCTATTGATTTTGCGTATCCTTCAACGCGCTCGATTTCATCGTATGTGATTTCGCCGACTTCAAGAGAGTAAACAATTTTGTCTTTCAGGAGTGCAAGAACTTTTTTTCCGACGGTCTTCATTGTGTGTCCGCCAGATAGAACCAAGAGGTTTCCGGAAATCCCCAAATCATCGACTATAATAGGTAACTGCTTTAATACGTCATGTCCTGCGGCAACATCTCTTGGCATTTGAATCCAGAGGGATTTGTCAAAGGTTTTATTCTTTAGTATCCTATTAGTTTTAGTAATCATGGTGATCTACCTTGTTCGATGATATTTACCAGTGGATTGTGGGGCTTGAGGCTTCAACATACACAGTAGTTCAGACTATTCTTTATGCGTGTTTAGTCCTTATTGGATTATTCCTGCTTTACAAATGGCTCAAGAAAGTAAATATACCTGTTGATACTACTTTTATTCTGAGTTCGATAACATACGTGGTTTTCGGAGCGATTTTACGCGCTGTTGAAGATACGGGTATGATTCCAGACCCTTGGTGGATTTTGTTTATAACACCGCAGGTTTATATTCTGACAGCGATTTATGCAGCTGTGATGCTGTTTATTTCTTATACTCTTCAGAAGAAGAAAAAGGTTATCTCATACACGACGCCGTATATTCTTGGAGCTGTTGTTCCCTCAATACTTGTGTTTGGTATGATGTGCGGGTTCGGAGTTTCTCAGAGCAATGTTGATTTAGTTGGAGGAATTATTGTTCTTGCAATAGGTGCGGCTTCTGCTGTTCTTCTCTGGGCACTTTTGAGATATGTTTTCCGCTGGGAGTATGCGAGCCGTCCGCTTTATGTTGCGCTCATTGCAAGTCATATGCTTGATGCGTCCGCGACTTCTTTTGCGATAGCTTTCAGGAATTATTACGAACAGCATGTTTTGGGTGGAACGCTTATTGAGCTGACGGGAACTCCATATATTATGTTTGCTTTGAAGATTGCTGTGCTGATTCCTGCAGTCTGGATTCTTGAACAGTTTAAAAAAGACGAGAAGATGGATATGCTGTGGCATTTGGTGATTGTTGCGATGATTGTTGTGGGGCTTGGACCTGGTATCAGAGATATGCTCAGGATGATATTCTGCGTCTGAGTTAATTTTTTATTTTTTTTGTCCGCCTATTAAGTTCAGAATAATCACACCCAACTGATTCACGTAACGATTGGGCAATCTCCCATTGACAATCTAAAAGTCATAGAGAATGTTTTTAATATCTTAAGACTTACATTATGTAAGCAGATTTTAGCATGTTTGATCAGGACAGTTTACCAAATTTACTGGATATTCTCGGCAACAGGAACAGACGCAGAATATTGGAACTACTTCATCAGAAACCCTGTTTCGTAACTGAAATTTCAGACAGACTGCTTATAAATCCGAAAGCGGTTATAGAACATCTCGCAATAATGCAGAAAGAGGAACTCATCTCTTCTTATCAGGATGATAAGCGCCGCAAATACTATTACATAACACAAAATTTTACTCTGTCGGTCAAAATAAACAGACAGGAAAATACTCCGCAAACAGAAGATGAAACTCTTCCACCGCTGATTAATAAAATATCGATGATACGCAGACTTCTGGACTCAAGAGAAAAACTCATCGAACATCTTGAGGGAATCGAAAAAGACCTCGACGACATGATGAATGATGTCATTGTTAACGGCCGCTCGGTTTTCCAGAACAACATTGAAGCAGAACTGCTGCTCGCACTGGTTTATTCACCGCTTACGCCGATAGAACTATCCGATACAAGCGGTCGAAGTATACCCGAAGTAACAGCTGCGTTAAGAACACTTTCCGCAAAAGGATATGTGGAGTCAGAAGGCGGAAGATATCATATAACCGCAATCCCTGAAACACCTCAGACGGAAACAGCCAATCTTTCAACTCAGATTTAAGTTTGATATTATATAAATCGATTTTATAATAAAAGTCATAGGATTATTTTTGACCTTGGGGTACAACACATTTTCCAAAATTGAACAATCCCCCAACCCTCATCTTAATATTTTTTGAAGATGAATTACATATTATGTCAAGACACCTTTCCGAATACGATATTGCTCTTTTACTGAAACTCGCTCCCGAGTGTAACTCGCTTATGTGCAGCAAATCAGAATCGAATTTCCGTTCGATTTTGCCCCCCGTCGGAAATCATTTCGCAAAGGATGCGGATGATTTTGCCAGACGTCTCAACGGATTAAGTCAGGACGAATTTGTTTACCTGATAGACTTAGTCAGATGCGGAAAAGAGGGAATCGGATGTCTTCCTACAGAATGTGCGGAAGTTCTTATTGAAATAACAATTGAAAGAGTTGGTTCTGAAGCCGCAAACGAACTTTACGCTCTTTACGAAGAAGGAAACACCTGCGAGTAAATCACGGGTGTTTTTCTTTGTATGATGCTTCGGGTCCCATAGCCAGAAGTTCATCAAGCGTGTTCACGTTTCTGAAAGTCTCAAGCTGCGGGTCAAACTTTTTGAACTCATCGGATAGAATCTTTTTTGTGTTCAGCGACAAAAGCATCGAATGAAGCGACGAACCTTTGTTTGACTTCATGTATTTTTTAACCGCGTCGACGTTGTAGACCGCGTGAAGAGGTTCAAGATAAGAGTTCTCCCACTCTGGAATTATTGCGTCAAAGTCTCCGATGTTGTCAAACAAATAAGTGACGATAGAACGGTTGATTGTGGGCATATCGCAGGCGGCAATAAAAACTGTATCACCGAAAATCTCATCAATTCCTGAAGCAATTCCGCCGATTGGTCCAAGACCAGACTCTTTATCCCACGTGCATCTGACAATATCGGGCAGACCTTTGAAGTGTTCGGTCTGTTTTTCGTTTTTTGCGACGATTAATATTTCATCGGCAATTCCGTCGAATGCATTCACAAGTCTTGAGATAAACGAGCAGCCTTTGTATGAGAAAAAGTATTTTTCGCGTCCGTTCACGCGTTTCGCTTCACCGCCCGCAAGAATCATTGCTGAGCGTTTTATCGACATTTAAGTTCCTCTTTGAAGTGTGTCAGGTTGACGATGATTTCGTTTACAGGTGTTTTGATTCCGTGTTTTTTGCCGAGTTTAACTATTGCGCCGTTGATGTAGTCGACTTCGGTAAGTCTCTTTGCGGCAATGTCCTGATACATTGAGCAGTAGTGAGTTGCTGTAGGCGGAATTTTTTGAGTTTTTAAGAATTCAAGATATTCTTCTGCGGTTTTCTGAGGCATTACAATTTCTTCGGCTTTGGAAACAGCGAAGGCTTCGTGAACTATTTTTGTGATTATGTTCCATGCGGGTTCTTTGAGGAGGTCGCCGTAAGGACATTCCATGACCGCGCCGAGAGGATTGAGCGAGCAGCTGTAGAAGGCTTTTGACCAGACAGCTCCTCTTACGTTTTCGGTTGCAAGAGACCTCATCCCGCATTCGTTGAAAAGGTTCGCGAGCGCCTGAACTTTTGCGTCGTTTCCTGAAGGGAAGCGTCCGAACTGAGTTTCTCCTCCGTCGACGGATACAAATATTTCGTTGTCTTTGACCCATTCAAATCCTGTGATTATCATTGCGCCGATGACGTTTTTTGTGTATTCGGAGATTATTTCTTCGTTGCCTATTCCGTTCTGGAGGCTGACTACATCGGCGTTTTTGAACAGGTGATGATATTCTTCGCAGATTGAGCGTGTTGCCGCTGATTTTGTGGAGATTATTATGTAGTCCCATTCACCTTCGGGTGCTTTTGTTCCAACTTTAAGAGGTATTGTTTTTTCTCCCCAGATTCCTGTCATTTTGAATTTATTGTTATTGATTGCCGTGACGCATCTTTCTCTGGCAACGGCAAAGACTTCGGCTTTTTCCGATAATTTAGCGGCGACAGTGAGCCCGACTGCGCCAGCACCCAAAACTAATATTCGCATAGTTCTCTACATATATTACTTGAGAGAACATTAAAAGAGAGGTATTGTATTATAGGCGTCTTCCAATCTGCCAAACCGCGTAAGCCGGCAAAGCATCTGCGGGAACACCAACATCCTTAGTCAAATCAGACCCGTTTACAAACGGAGCAAAAACGTGAGAACCTATACCCCCAACCAAGATTTTATCGGCGTGCGACTTTTTCTTAACCGATTCAACCGCATCACAGACAACTTTACGCTGAGCCTGCCAAAAAGATTCAGCTACAGAAGCAGCCCCCATCTCACCGATTTCCTCCA
>JAUNXW010000028.1:13528-13757 GCA_030539595.1 Methanocorpusculum sp.
TCAGCGCAGACCGTCCTCGCGAGCCGTCTTAAGCACGCCTCGCGCGAAACCTCTTGTCCGTCGGGGGTAGCGGAAGAATAATCCTCAGCCGTAAGGTTTCCGAGAACAAAATGAACATCTCCCGAGCACGCGAAGTATTCTGTTGAGAACGGAGTTTTTCTGCCGTTGATAACCGCACTGTCTGCAAGCGCTGCAACAGGTGTTCGAAGCATACCCGTATAAACAAGAT
>JAUNXW010000029.1 GCA_030539595.1 Methanocorpusculum sp.
AGTCGAAGACTTGTGAGATTTGCGGTTTGTTTTTGTGAGGCGAAGCCGAACTTCTCAGAGATTCATACCAACGCTGAGCGGAGAGATTATCGTAGCGAAGCACAAAACTTAGTCTAAGAAAATTAGATGAAATCCTGTCCAACGGATTTTTCACGAATCAAAAACTTATAGTTTACTCGGCTAAGAAACCTAAAGGTTTCCGCATTGGACAGACTTGTAATTACTTGTTTACGCCATCTGAAATTATTGAATAATGTATGCCGGTCTTGTGAACTTATAAAAAAAAGCCGCGAATCAAATCTGAATAAATTTTTCCCATAGGACAATATTTTTCTCTTACCGCGTCACATCAACATATAATGAAAGCAATAGTATACGAATCAAACACCGGATTTACCATGAAGTATGCCAAACTCCTCGAAGAAAAAACAGGACTACCCACATACCTTCTTGAAAACTCGTACGATGATTTGGAAAAAGGAACAGAAATCTTCTTCATGGGGTGGGTTTGCGCAGGAAAAATCGAAGGATACAAAAAAGCCGCAAAAAAATACAATATAATCGGAGCAGCCGCTGTAGGTGCAAGCGCACCCGAAGAAAAAATCGTGCCTCAGCTTAAAAAAAGCAACAACGTAAAAGCCCCCCTCTTTTATCTGCAGGGCGGAGTAAACCCCGCGAAACTCACAAAAATCAAGCGTGCGATATTATGCAAAGTAGCCGATACCGTAGAAAGAACCGGCGAAAGTGACCAAAACACACTAAACATGATTGAAGCCCTCAGATACGGCGGAGACTTCACAAACGAAAAAAATCTGAATGAAATTCTGGAATGGATGAAAAATGTCTGAAGAAGAAGATTACAAATCAGCACTGATGAAAATGGCAGGAGAATTTACAAACAATCCTGTGATTAAACCGATTGTCGACAAAGTCGTTTACGATTTCATAAGCTCGCCCGAATGTAAAAAAGCCTTTGGGGAATATGCCAAAAGAAAAATTGCGGAAAAATTGGGGATGAAATAAATTCTTATTCTCAGTCCGTCCCTTTCCTCATTTTCGGCAAAAACTTACAAGGCTTGGAAATTCTGAAATTATAACGGCTTCCGTAAGACCGAGTACCGCTCCTGCGAGATAAATTAATGATGCGAAACCGACTTTCGCTGTCTCCGCATGAATTGAGATTGGATATATCATCGCAGCTACAATTATAATTATCAGGATAAGCAATCCCAATTTCAGCGGAAGATATTTTTTAATATCAACGGCATTTGCATTTGTTTTTGTGGTATTGTTAATTTGTCTGTCTATGAATCTGGCAATCGGTGTGAAAACGATAGCTGCAGCAAATCCGCTGAAATAAATTATAACAGCAAGGGATTGGCTGAGTTTCGCGTTTATCATAAATAATGCCGGAGCTGTGAGTATTAATATGATAACCAGAGAGGTCGCATACTGTTTTGAACTTTGATTCTGTGTCATATTTTATCCGAAATATTATCCGGTTCAGATTAAGATTATAAAGTTTGATGGTCACAATTTAATCATAACAGGCTGCGTGTCGGGCATCACTGCGCAGGTTGGGATTAGCACCAATGAAACAGAGCTGATAATATCCCAACCTTTTTCGTCATTATTGGCTCTCCATTTATTATAATTTGTTCTTGTAATTTTTTGAGGCAGACATTTCACTGCCATCTCCGTAGAATTTGATTTTAGTTCGCCTGCCTCAATGGAGAGTGAAACTCTTTCACATCTCCATTTGATTTAATTAGTTGAAGAATGGATATTTGTTTTGAGCAAAAATGCCAACGGGTTTCTGATTTCAGATTTGCGTTGGCGGTTTGGCTCAGAAAGTATATCTGTTTTGGAAAAACCACGCATAAACCGTGAATGAGTTCCTCCACTCACTTAACGCCGCAAAAAAACTTAGACAAAATCATTTCCAAAGGATTTTTTAACGAGCGTAGACTGTCAATAGAACATGTCCAATAGTAGATTCAGAAATTTAAATTAATTTGAGATTGCATTCTGTTGGTCTGTGGCTTTCGTGGTGTGACGAAACACACCCACACCCCAATAGAAAACTTATACTAAAGGTTGAATGTGTATTGGCAGGTCTAAGGTACTCAAGCGAATTTAATCATTGTTGACAATTGCATTAGCGGTTTTGCTCAAAAGATATATCAACTGTGAAACTCATATTTTCAGATAACCTATAGAATTAACTTACTTGAATAAAATGCATTGCCCCTGAATATTTCAAACATATAATTGAAAATTAAAAAATGAATCTAATTAAAACATCACGTCTGATAAGACTTCCGCTGTTTATTATCCTCTGCTTTGCATCAAGAGAGAAAAAGAAATCAGATACCCGTGAGAGAATTATTTCTTATCTGGAGAAAAATCCCGGCTCTCAGGAAAAAGACATAATTCTGGGTTTGAAAATCTCCCGCGGTTCTGCCGCGTATCAGCTTTTCAGGCTCAGAATTGAAAAAAGAATCTATTCGGATTCGTCTTTGGGTCATCTGAGATACTATCCGTGCTCAGTGAAACCTGACAGCATCTCCGGAAAACTCTGTGCGGTTTCAAGAAACCCGAAATGTTCTCATCTGCTGACAATACTTTCAAACAATGGCAGTCTCACACGCAGAGAAATAGCAGAATTAATGAAAATGCCTTCGAGTGCTGTTTACAGGTATCTGAAAATTCTGCAGATATATGATTTATTGATAATTACGCATGAAGGAAGAGATGTTTTTTATTCACTGGCAGATGAAGCAAAAAATCTCCGGGCTGAAATGAACAGCAGTGAAAACGGTGAAACGTGTTTAGATTTGTAAAATTATTCGTCTGTCTCTTTCATCCGCTCTTTTGCGTTTGCAAGCATCAGCTTAATTCTGTTTTCCTGATTAATCCTTGTAGCTCCCGGGTCGTAATCAACCGCGACAACGTTTGAATCGGGATAATCATCCTTAATTTTGCGAATCATACCCTTACCCACGATATGATTCGGAAGACAGCCGAAAGGCTGTGTGCAGACAATATTGTTTGTTCCCGAGTTAATCAGCTCAAGCATTTCAGCGGTTAAAAGCCAGCCCTCACCCATTTTGTTTCCCGGACCGAGATACCCCTTAACGAGTTCCTGAAGATGCTCAAAATGCTCGGGAGGTCTGAAAGTGCCTTCCTCTTTTATCACATCAATCATAGTCGACTGGCATTTTTTAATGTAGCCCTGAAAAATGCTCATTGCAAATTTTTTCAGCTTGCTTCCGCCGTATAAATCCACATCCACATATCTGTTGTTTATTTTCAGAATCAGGAAATCTGTGACGCCAGGAACAACAACCTCAGCTCCTTCCGACATCAGGAATTCTTCCAGATTGTTATTTCCAAGAGGCGCGTATTTTATGTAAATCTCACCGACAATCCCGACACGCGGCTTTTTAATATCAGAGCGCTCAATTTTTGCAAAGTCTCGGACGATTTCAGCCATATTAACTTTCATCTGCCCGATACTCATCCCTTTTCCGTTTGTAATCATTTCGACAAGTCTGTCAGTCCATGAATTAATCAGAGTGTCGGTCTCGCCTTTATTAATTTCATAAGGTCTGCACTGATTGCCGACGTGAACAAGGAAATCTCCATACATCATCCCGAAAATCATTTTCCGCCCAAGAGGAATTGAAATTTTAAATCCGGGGTTTGGTTCCATTCCGTTGATGTTGACCGATACTACAGGGATATACTCCAAATCGGCTTTTTTGAGAGCCTTGCGGAGAAGATGAATATAATTCGAAGCACGGCAGCCTCCGCCTGTTTGAGTAATCATCAGACCAACTTTGTGCGGGTCGTATTTTCCGCTTTGAACCGCTTCAATTAACTGACCTATTGTGAGAATTGCAGGATAGCAGGTGTCGTTGTGGACATATTTCAGACCGGTTTCAACAACCTCTCTGTGGGTGGTGTTTAAGACCTCAACATTGTATCCGTAGGTCTCAAAAATCCTGATGAGGAGTTTAAACATCACCGGAAGCATCTGCGGGAAAAGAAGCGTGTACTCCTTCTTCATCTCTTTCGTAAAAAGGAGACGACCGTTTTTATCGTAAACGAGTTTAGCCATTGTTTGCCTCCTTTCGAGCCTCAACAGCCGCCATCAGACTTCTCAGGCGGATTTTTACAGCACCCAGATTGGTTATTTCATCAATTTTTATCTGAGTGTAGAGTTTTCCGCCCGTCTCGAGAATGTCTCTTGTCTCATCGGTTGTGATTGCGTCTGTTCCGCAGCCGAATGAAACGAGCTGAATCATTTCCATGTCTTTTTGCGTGCAGACGTATCTTGCAGCGTTGTAGATTCTTGAGTGATACGTCCACTGATTGAGAATCTTTCGCGGCTGTTTATCCATCTTCCATGCAATCGAGTCTTCGGTAATCAGAACAAATCCGTAGGTTACGGCGAGTTCATCAATTCCGTGACCGATTTCCGGGTCAATGTGGTAAGGTCTTCCTGCCGTCACGAGAATTTTGTGACCGTTCTTTCTTGCAAAGTCTATGTATTCAGCGGCTTTTGCGCGAAGTTCGGTCTTGTAGTCTTCGTAGGCTTTGTAAGCCTCATCAACCGCTTCTTTTGTTTCGGAATGCGGAACACCGAACTCTTTTTCGAAATAGACGCAGGCGCGTTTCTTGAAATCCTTAGGTCTGTGAAGCCCGAAATAAGGGTATAGGAATTTTATTTTTGCCAGTTCTTTTACATTTGCGGCCAAAAGTTCGGGATAATATGCAACAACAGGGCAGTTGAAGTTTTTATCTCCTATGTGTTCGTCGAAATTGTAAGGCATACACGGATAAAAAATCGTGTCAACTCCTTCATTAATGAGCGAAAGAACCGCTCCGTGCATAAGTTTTGCGGGGTAGCAGACAGTATCCGAAGGAATTGTATGCTGACCGAGCCTGTAAACCGCTCTTGATGATTCGGGAGAGAGAACAACCTCAAAGCCTAATTTTGTAAAGAATGCGTGCCAGAAAGGCAGATTTTCATACATGTTGAGCCCGAAAGGAATTCCTATTTTTCCGCGTTTGCCGGGGATACCTTTGTATGATAAGAGTTTGTTGTATTTCCATTTTGCAAGGTCCGGAAGAGCTTCGGCGGCTTTTCCAAGCGGCTTACTGCATCTGTTTCCGGAAACAAAACGTCTTCCTCCGTCAAATGTGTTTACGGTAAGACTGCAGTGGTTTGTGCAGAGTTTGCAGGTAATCGGTTTTGCCTTGTGAACAAAGTTTGTAAGCTCGTCTTTTGAAAGAATTGAGGATGATTCTGTCGATTTATCTTTGGCAAAGAGAGCCGCTCCGAAAGCTCCCGAGATTCCGGCAATTACGGGTCTGGTTACTTCGCGTTTGAGTTCTGTTTCAAAACTTCTGAGAACCGCGTCGTTTTTGAAAGTTCCGCCCTGAACAACTATGTGTTTGCCCAAATCATCCGCGTTTGCCGCACGGATAACTTTGTAGACCGCATTTTTAACAATCGAAATCGACAGTCCCGCTGAAATATCTGCAACCGTTGCTCCGTCTCGCTGAGCCTGCTTAACGGATGAGTTCATGAAAACCGTGCATCTTGAACCGAGGTTTACGGGGTGTTTCACAAACAGACCGAGTTTGGAGAATTCTTCAATCTCGTATCCGAGAGCCCTTGCGAATGTTTCAATGAATGAACCGCAGCCCGAAGAGCATGCTTCGTTTAAGAAAATGCTGTCGACAGCTCCGTTTCTTATTTTGAAGCATTTCATATCCTGACCGCCGATATCTATTATGAAATCCACATCCGGATTAAAGTGTTTAGCGGCTCTGTAGTGGGCAATTGTTTCAACAAGACCGACATCAAGCCTGAATGCGTTTTTGATTAAATCCTCGCCGTAGCCGGTTACCGCCGCTCCTTTGATTTTTATTCTGTCACCTGTTAATTCATAGATTCTTTTGAGTTCTTCCAAAACAATTCCGACAGGATTTCCTTTGTTTGAACCGTAATAAGAGTAAAGAATTCCGCAGTTCTCATCTATTAAAACGAGTTTTGTGGTCGTGCTTCCCGCATCGATTCCAAGCCACGCTCCGCCTGTGTATTTTGAAATGTCGGTTTTCGGCGGTGCGTTTGAATTATGTCTTCTGCAGAATTCTTCATACTCCTCCTCAGTTTCGAAAAGAGGCGGCATTGTGTTTGTTGTAATCGAGTCGGAGACGCTTTTTTCTATTCCCGAATAGATTTCATCGAAGGTGAAAGTTTCGTATGCGTCAGTCGAAAGAGCTGCACCGAGAGCTGCGAAACAGTCGCCGTTTTCCGGAAAAATCGCATGTTCTTCATCAAGGTGAAGAGTTTCGGTAAATCTTTTGCGCAGACCTTTGTAGTAGTAAAGAGGTCCTCCCAAAAATACAATTGTGTCTCCAAGACTTCTCCCTTGTGTAAGCCCTGCAATCGTCTGGTCTACAACTGCCTGATAAATTGAAGCCGCTACGTCTTCTTTGCGGCCTCCCTGATTTAAAATCGGCTGAATGTCGGTTTTTGCGAAAACTCCGCAGCGTGAAGCTATCGGATAGATTTTTTCAAAATTCTGCGAGAGTGCGTCGAGTTCTTCAACGGATACGTTGAGGAGTGTTGCCATCTGGTCGATGAAAGCTCCCGTTCCGCCTGCGCATGAACCGTTCATTCTTTCTTCGAGGCTTCCCTTGAAGAAAATTATTTTTGCGTCCTCGCCTCCGAGTTCGATTACAGAATCGACTTGAGGGATATAAGTTGTGACGGATTTTGCTGTGGCAAAAACTTCCTGAATAAAAGGCAGGTTAGCCGATTTTGCAACTCCGAGACCCGCAGAGCCGGTTATCAGCATTTTCACGGCTTTTGAGCCGATGATATTTTTTGCTTCAAGCAGCTGCTCGCAGGTTTTTTCGCGGACTTTCGAGTAGTGACGTTCGTAAGAACGGTAAAGTATCTTATTTTCAAGGTCAAGGACAACTACTTTTACGGTTGTAGAGCCAATGTCAATGCCTATTTTGTATTCGCAGGCGGCTTTATTCATGGAGTCCGTCATTTATTCTTATATAATGGGTTCGCTTTAATGATATAATGTTCTTCTTTAATTGCTTCAGGTTATTGAATTTGTTATATCGTTATACGAATTCGCTGGACAAGATTTACTCTAAGTTGTTCTGTTACTCTTTGAACTCATTTCGTTGCACCACGAAAATCACACGAAAAAATACGAAAAGCACGAAAAAGAAAAAATCTGTTAGTCTCATCATACATAGCAAAACACGAAATTTAACGAAAATCACGAAAGAATTACTAAGTATATAATAAGCATCAGATGATAAATTAACAGCAATCCTTTTGTGCATTTCGTTAAATTTCGTGTTTTGCTGCGTAAGCTAAACGTCAATTTGATGTTTTTATTTTCGTGTTTTTCGTATTTTTTCGTGCGGCTTTCGTGGTGTAACGAAATGTGTGCACACTGCAACAGAAAAGTTAGCATAAATCTTGTCCAACTGATTCGCAAATCAAAGATTCGCAAGTGTTCGACTTGAATCGCAAGTCTGAGCCTTGCTCAGCTAAAGATGCTAAAGTATCTCGTCTCAACTGAGAAACCTAAAGGTTTACGCTATTTGACAAGCTCAGAAAGCGCAATCGCGTAACCCCGATTCAAATTAATTTCAATACAATATTCCATATTGAATCCGTTCTGTCGTGATGTACTCAAAGGATAAATATTACCGAACAATCAGCTTTTAACTGAATTTATCATTAGTGATATCTCTCACGCTCGCAGGATAAAAATCTGAATTTTTTGCACGAAACAAAAAATCAAAAATTGCGCATCCATCGTTAATCATCAAAATTTTAACTAAAAATAAAACTCTGTTTTGAAATTAAACGAAAATAAAGGGCATTGTCGTGTGGAGGGCATTAACGCACCGCGCGGTTAGGGGTTTATATACCACGAGGTTGATGTATAATTATAAATCAGGTGATTAAAATGGAAATTGAAGACATAGCAGGTGTCGGACCCGCAACAGCAGAACGTCTTCGCGACGCAGGATATCTTACTATAGAAAGTATAGCAACAGCAGGAACATCCGATCTTTCCGAAGCGGCAGACATTGGTGAAGCAACAGCGAAAAGAATTATTCTCAGTGCCAGAGAAAAGGCAGACATCGGCGGATTCAAAACAGGAACGGAAATTCTTGAGCGCAGAAAAGAAGTCTTAAAACTCAAGACTCTTGTTCCCGAAGTCGATGAGCTTATGGACGGAGGATTTGAAACTCAGGCAATAACCGAAGTCTACGGAGAGTTCGGTTCAGGAAAATCACAGATTGTTCATCAGATGGCTATTAACTGTCAGCTTCCAACCGAAATCGGAGGTCTTGACGGATGCTGTCTATATATTGATACAGAAAATACGTTCCGTCCAGAGCGTATTCAGCAGATGGTTGAAGGACTTGATCCCGAACTTATGCCCGAAGGATACGAAATACCTTCGGTTGATGAGTTCCTCGCAAACATACAGGTTGCACGTGCGACTTCATCGGATCATCAGATGCTTTTGATTGACTCTGCACGCAAAGTCGCAACCGAAAAGAAAGACGGCGAAAAGCCTGTAAAACTTGTAATCATCGATTCATTAACAGGACTTTTCCGTTCCGAATACGCGGGGCGCGGAACACTTGCCGGAAGGCAGCAGAAATTAAACCGTCATATGCATGATTTGTTCAAACTTATCGATGAGCTTAACGCAGTTGCGATAGTAACAAATCAGGTTATGTCAAACCCGGGCTTATTGTTTGGAGACCCTACAAAGCCTGTTGGTGGAAATATTGTCGGGCACACTGCAACCTTCAGAATTTATCTGAGAAAGAGCAAGGGCGGAAAACGTATCGCAAAACTCATGGACAGCCCAAACCTTCCCGAAGGCGAAGCAACGTTCTCGGTTGAAACCGCAGGTATCAAAGCGGCATAAAACAAAATAATATTTCATAATGCCCAAGGCTTACATAACGGATATTGACGGAACTCTTACAGATAACAATCGCAGATTATCTCTTTCTGCTGTCGCTGAAATCAGGAGACTGATAGACTGTGAAATTCCCGTGGTTCTTGCTTCGGGAAACACCGTCTGTTTTCTGGACGGTTTATCCCATATGATTGGAACAAAAGGGGCAATAATCGCTGAAAACGGCGGAGTTTACCGAAACGGATATCTTGAAGAGAAATACATTGTCGGGAACAAAAATCTCTGCATGGAAGCCTACAAAAAAATAATTGATGAACTTAAACCTAAAGGTGAAGAGCTCAGACTGTTCAGCGCAGAATACAGATTTTCCGACATAGCCTTCTCACGCGATATTTCTGTTGAAACTGCCCGCGACATAATCAAAAATACAGGTGTTGAAGCAGTTGACACCGGATTTGCGATTCATCTTCACACTCCCAATATTTCCAAAGGTGCGGCGTTTGAAAAACTTGCCAGGCTTATGGGACTTAAAACCGCAGACTTTCTCTGCACAGGCGACTCGGTAAACGATGTTGAAATGCTGAAACTCAGCGGAATTTCCGTAACTCCCGCAAACGGCTCAACAGAAGCAAAAAGCGTCGCCTGCTGCATAACCGAAAAACCGTTCGGTGAAGGTGTTGCCGACGCATTAAAAAAATATTTCTAAAAAAGAAATAATTATTGTCTGAGCATATAACGGTCGACAACGATAAAGTCTGTAATATCCTTTACAGCCTCAAACGGAAGATAAATCGAATCGTTTTCGACCTTATATCCGGATGTATCAAATCCGGGGTCGGGTCTGACGATTAATGTCTGAAGCTGACCCGTTTCCGTATCGAATGAAATATTTTTAATCTGACCGATAATCTTGCCGTCAGTGCTCATGACACGCTTCTTTCGGATATTGTGCGTAAACTGCTCGCTCTGCATATACTTTTCTTAGTCTGGCAAGTATTTATCCATTTGTGTTTACAGCGCGGGAAACACCCTGATAATATCCGAATGAGTCAGAATACCAACCGGATTATCATTCTCCGTCACAATAACGCGTCCGATATTTTCCTCTTTGAATCTTTTTATGACCTCGTAAAGTTTCAAATTTCCCGGAATTGTAATAACCCGTTTCACCATAATTTCCGAAATCGGAGAATCTTTCGGCACATCTTTGTCCATTGCATAAACAATATCCGTAAGAGTAACAATTCCCAAAAGTTTTCCGTTTTCGATTACCGGAGCTCCGTGAATTCTGCGCTGGAGAAGAGTTGTCATTCCGTAGGCTAAAGTCATATCGGGTTCTAAATAAATAAGCGGCGAACTCATATAGGATTTAATCTGACCTTTGGGCAGGCTCGTCATTTCCGTGGTTGAAATCAGAAGCGCACTGTTAATTTCGTCTTTTCCGAAAACTTCACCTTTGATGAGCAGTTTGTTTACGGGCGTCGGACCTACGGTTATTTTATCTCCAATCTCAAACGAACGGACATTTCCTATGATTTTTATCAGCGCGTGGCACAAATCCGCGTGTGTCAGAGTTGTAAACGCAATTTCGTTCACTCTTGCGCCGTCTACAACCTCTCCGTCTTTCAAAATCAGAACATCGCACTCCGAATAATCAGTTGTGATATTCAGTTCGGAGTATGCGCGTGCTGTAGGATGATACCCTCCTTTGGGTCCCGGAACTCCGTCGACAAGTCCAAGGACTTTAAGCGCCTGCATCTGATTTCGGACTGTTCCGGGGTTTCTTTTAATTATCTCAGCTATCTCTTCTCCTTTGATTGGATGCGAATATTGATGATAGAGTGAAATAAGAGTAATAAGAATATCCTTTTGAATCAGTGACAAATCCATATTACTGATTCTTTCTGAACGGCAAAGATAATAAAACAAATGGTTAGATTCAATGTATTTCGATCAAATTCCAACAGTCCCGACAGCTGATGAACTGCTTGACCGCAGTTTCAGACGTGCGGCTAAAAAAATGCGTGAAAAAGAAAATAAGAAACACGCAGATGAAGATTTTGTCAGAGCAATCACTCAGGCAACTCACGATAAATTAGTCAGTATAATTCAGGGTTTTCCCGTATTTGAAGAGCTTCCCCCGTTTTATCGCGATTTATGCGACATAATTTTCGGAATGGACAATATTAAGATAAATCTGGGAATGATAGGCTGGGCTGCCAAAAATGTCAAGGGTGTTGGAGGAAGCATCTCCCGCGGAATGAGACGCGCGGATACTCAGGTTGAACGCAAGCGCGCGGTCGCGCGTATTGCGTCAATAGTTCACAGAGCAGACGATGCTCTTCATTACTTAAACGATATGAGAAACGTTTTGAGAAAACTGCCCATTGTAAACGACGGCGAGTTCACAATTGTTGTCGCGGGATATCCGAACGTAGGCAAATCCTCATTCATCAGACTTGTTTCAAGCGCCGAACCTGAAATTGCCTCTTATCCGTTCACAACGAAAGGAATCATCGTCGGTCATAAAAATGTCGAGCGCAGAAAAAAAGTTCAGTTTATCGATACACCCGGTCTTTTAGACCGCCCTGTTGACGAAAGAAACGCTATCGAAAGGCAGTCTCTCAATGCGCTTGTGTATGTTGCCGACCTCGTTCTTTTTGTAATCGACGCAAGCGAGCATTGCGGCTACTCGGTTGAAGACCAGATAAAACTCAGGGAAGAAATCGAAAAACTTGTTCACGTTCCCATGATTACCGTTGTAAACAAGTCCGACGTCAAGAAAATGGACGACTACATGAACATGTCAACTGTTTCGGGCGAAGGAGTTGAAGAGGTTCTTCAAAAACTCATGGATATGCGCCTTGAAATTATCGCAGACGAAGAAGTGGATATCCGCTCGGAACTTCCTGTTCCGGATAAAAAAAGACGCGGCGGAAGATGGGAAGACACTGATGAAGATTAATCTTCAATCTATTTTCTTTTGAGAATTCTTTCCATTCTCTCTTTATCATATTTCAGATGAACAAATCTCTGTCTTCCTTTACCGGTGTTTGAATACTCGGTTGTTACGAGATGCATCATATCGAGTTTTTCTATAATTTCGTTCACTCTTGTGACTTTTGGACCTTTTTCGGGGATGGCATCCCTGATTTCAGAGGTCGTCGGTGATTTTTCGCCTGTTGAAAGCTTCACGATTTTTGAAAGAACCTGATACTCGTCTTTTGAAAGAGACCTGACAGCAGTGGATAAATGAAGGTCGCGGGATGCTGAAAATGCCTTGAGGACATCTTTTTCCAGAACCTCTTTCCTCGCATCGTTTTCTGCGTAGAGAACCGAGCGCTTGATTAAATCAAGTCCCATTCTTACATCTCCGCATTTCATCGTCCTGTCGACGATTTTATCCAGCAGTTCTGTTGAAAGCACTCTTGGATAAAGACCCTGTTTGATTCTTGCCGAAAGAATTCCCGCAACCTCATTTGAAGTGTATGGGGCGAAATTAATTGTTTCGTATCTGAAAACAGAACCGACGCGTGCGTCGATAACGCTTTCAAGGTCAATGGACATATCACTGATTACAACAATCACACCGAAAGAAATTCCGTCTTTCTGCTCGTGGATACGCAGAAGCGGATAGAGAATGTCGTTGAACTGTTTCTGATAAATGAGGTAGTTTGCATCATCAAGGCAGACTAAAGGAAGAACTCCTTCTTTTTCTATATAATTCAGAAGCCCGTCCATAAGCGATTTGAATGCCGTTCCGGATGAAGGCGGGCTGTGTTTTGTTATTTTGGAGTATATTCTCGAAAAGACGGCGTATTCGGTGTTGTCAATCTGGCAGTTGATTGATATGGGAATTATTTTTTTGGTGCTTTTATCTATTTCTTCGAAAAGTTTTCGCACCGATGTTGTTTTTCCTGTTCCTGGAAGTCCTTTGCAGACTGTCGGGAGAATTTTTCCGCCCATTAATGCGGGGCGAATTGATAATGCGAGTTCTGCCATCTGCTCGTCGCGGTATTCAAACTGTTCCGGAACGTAGCTGATGTCGAATACTTCAATGTCTTTGAAGAGTGTCTGATCCCAGTTAAGCAGATTACTTTTCACTTTTCACCTTATTTCATGCAGTTTTTGCAGAGGCTCTTTCCCATAAACAGATTGGATACGTCTCTTTGAACTTTGGATATTTTTGCGCCGCATTTTTCGCAGGTGTATTCGCCTTCGGACGGTTTTGATATGGGAACGGATACTTTCGACGGTTCAGGTTCGCGAATCTGTTCCTGCTCCGGTTCGGTTTTGGGTTCGGGTTTTATTTCCGTAAAAAGAGGCTCTTCTTTTTCTGGTTCTGCAAAGAGTACAGGCTCAAACATTTCAGGTTCGGGCTTTTTTGTCTCTGCTTCCGGTTCTTCTTCGGAAAAGACAGGAGGTATCATTTCCGAAAACGATTCTTCCTGCTCCGGCTCGGTTTCTGAGTCTGAGAGTATTTTGTCTTTGTATTTTTCTATTGCCGATTTTGCTGTGGCGTTGTTGTTTCCGAAGCCGTCAAGGACGTCAGAAAGGAAAGCCCTTAGCTCATCAGCGTCTGATTTTGTTTCAGCGGTGTCTGAAACTTCAAGACGCAGGCTTTCATAGTTGCCGAGGTTTACAGTAACTCCTATTGTCACAATGCGCTTGTCAGACATTATTGCTTTTCCTATTTGGTATTTAAGTAGATAGAACTTTCCTTAAGTTGCTTGTGATGACTCCG
>JAUNXW010000030.1 GCA_030539595.1 Methanocorpusculum sp.
GAAGTCTTCCTGTAAACGTTGCCCGAAGTCTGTCGGCATCGGAAACATTCCCTGTTATATTCAGCGAACCGAGCGAATCAACCGACGCAGTAACATCAGACCACGAACCGCCGACACTCTTCTGAAAGGTAACAGAATCATAAGCGTCAATACCTATTTTTCTCACAGAGCCGCCGTGAGAAATTTCGGGCGCTGAAATTCTGTCCGCAGCAGACGGAGCAAATTCATAAACCACTTCTGCCTTGGTAACGGCAGACCATGTTCCGTCCGTCACCGTATTTTTAGTCTCGGCAGCATCCGGCTGTGTTCCGAATGCATACATTCTGGCATTCGCAGAACCCACATACAAATTGCCGTCATAAACAGCAGGCGACGCCTCAATCATCGCATAGTAAGTTGAAATAATTCTCGGCAGAGCATAACTCCAGACCAAAGTCCCGTCCGTGATGTTAACAGCATACATAGTTCCTTCGGATGCTGTTCCGAAATATGCGATGTCTCCGGCAACAACAGGCGAAGCAAATCCTGTGTCCCCGGTTGAATAATGTGACAACATAGACCCGGACTTGTCATAAACACTAAGGCCTGTTTTTCCGGTAACAACAATCTTATCAGCAGTCACGGCAGGAGACGACGAGCCGATATTACCGTCGGAGATATTCCAGAGTTCCACACCCGTTTCCGCATTTATACAATAAATAACCGCATTGCCTGACGACGGAGTTTTTACCAGATACAATTTTCCGTCGCTGTAAACGGGTGTTGAGACGAAACTGCCGGATGAAGCACGAGCCCCGCAGTCAAAAGTCCAGACAATTGCCTCACTTACCACAGGATCAAAAGCGGCAATACCGCCGGAGCCGGCAGCATAAATCAAACTCCCGTCCGCATTGGAACAAAGAGAAGCAAACTTACCTATCCCCCCGTCACCGTTTGATGACTGCAAACTGACAGGACTGAATAATTCCTTCTTTCCCGTAACCTTGTTAAAAGCATAAATTGAAGAAGTATAAGACGAGCCGGAAAGAGTTGTTGCAGAAATATACACCGTATCATCCACAACAAGAGGAGCTCCGGACAATCCGACATAAGCATAGGAAGCCAGTTTATCAGTCGTCCAGATTAGCTCGCCCGTGTAAGCATTTAATGCTATGAGTGTCCCGCCGAGAGTTCCGGCATAAAGTATTCCGTTATCAACAGAAAATGAACCGCGGGTTGCAGCAGAATATTTCCATATCTCTTCTCCCGTGTAAGCGTCCGCACAGTAAATTCCGTTCACCTGATTTTTTGAGTCGCCCCAGACCGCATAATAAACATAGCCGTCCGCTGCGACAGGAGAAGCATCAACCGCGGGATACATACCCGAAGAAGCCGCAGGTAGATACTCTTTTTCCCAGAGAATACTATTGTTCTGCGGAGCACTTTCTGACGTGTAACCCGAACGGCAGATATCCCCCTTCCACATAGAATAATCTTCAGCTGCCGAGACTGCACCGACACAAAATAATGTGATAATCAGCACCGACACAATTCTTAATAATACTTTTTCAATCATCTTTCAATTCTCCGAATAATAAATGCCGAAGCGAGACCGAATATCAATACAGAAACCGCCGCAGGCGATGCGGTGGGCTCTGGCGTCGGAACTGCGGTTGTCGGAACTGATGTTTCAATAACGTCGGATTTGCTGTAGACAAGAATCACCATGTCCGGAACTTCAGATAATTTCAACGAGTAAACATCCGAAACGGTCTCATTTCCACCCTCAAGCGAAAGAGTTTCAACAGAAACATCGTCACCGCAAATTACAACCGCACGAACAGGATTGTTTCCTGAATTCCATTTATGCGAAACCGGCAGATAAACACTGCAGTCGGAAACATCCGAGAGGTTCAGTTTCTGAACAGTTATATTTACGGCATACGCAGCGTTAGCAACAGAAAAATCATCAAGACCCTTCAGCAAAGAAATTGTCTCATCCGACAACACAGACGACACAATAAGACCGATCTCTCCGCCGTCAAAAATGCCGTCCGGCACACCCGATAAATTCAGAATAATATATGGAGATATATCCGCAGTCTCAGCAGCGGAAGCCGCCGCGGGCATTGAAATTATCAATACCGATATTATCAGAACTGGGATTATCATTCTTGAACGCATCTAAATCACCGTCCCGAACACATCCACTTTCTTCGGAGCGGGAAGAATTTCAACAGCCGTATTTATAATTTCAGCCGTGATTGTTGCGCCTGAATTAATCTTCTTTATATCAGATACTGCAAAAGTTATCTGCAGACCGGGCTGGATAACAACGATTGAGTTCTCTTTCGTCAGATTCACAGAACCTGTTCTGTCGGTTTTTACGGTATCGATTTTTAGAGTATCGACATTTCCGCGGGAACTGATTGAAACGCCGTCGGGAAGAGTAATGGGCACATTTGCGGATTTTGCCGGCGTAAGCATTACAACAGGAGCAGCAGTCGGCGTCGGTGTCGGCGTTACCGTGACCTCTTTCACCTCAAAAGCAAAGTAATATCTGCTGCTCTCGGGTTTTGAATCCATACTCTCGCTGTAATACCACACAATTCTATCGCCGTTTTTGATATCATAATTGTTCGACATAACGCTCGGCGCTTCACCGTTTACCTGATAGAGCCACCCGTTCAGATTTTCATCCTGAGCAATTCCGTCGATTGCATTAATATAAATTCCGCCTGGCCATTCCTTTGTTTCAAGCGTTTTTCCGGAAGCAAGCAGCACGCCGAAAACGGTCATGTTGTCGATAACGTAGGCTTTGTTATCGGCAGTTGTTTTGTATTCAACCGATCCGGGTGTGATATTGATTGACGTATAATAGATAGTTCTCTGTGTGGGAATCGGCGTAACTCTATTTACAGGATTAAGAGTTGAACCGTTTGTCACCTCATCAGCAGGTGCAATTCCGCTTGTTTCGGATGCGGCAGTTATCGTAAAATAAGAATATCCGGGGGTTTCCACATTATAGCCGTATTCTGTTTTGGTATTAAACAGGCTGTTATATGTTGTTGTCAGCGGAATCTGAACAAATGAGCCGTCCGATAGCTGCGTATTTCTGTAAACGATTATATCGTCTCTGTCAGTGCACAATTCACTGACCATACCTTTGTTAATTCTGATTGTAAACTCAGACATATTGGAAAGTTCGGAGACCAGATTTACCGGAGTTATGTTTACAACGGCAAGCACCCCTTTATTTTCCGGCAAAGCGCCGTATTCGGCAGGCAATGAAGAAATCTCTTCGGCATAATATACCGGCAGACCTGCTGAGTCAGATTCGTTTACAACAAATCTTGTAATTGAAGTGACATTGAAGCCGGCATTTGTTATATTTATGGCAGTGCCGTTGACAACAGGCACAGACGGCTGTTCCTTTGAAGAGACCGAGGCATTTATTTTTACAGAACTTCCCGCTGTTTTATTTTTTGTCAGCGCTCTTGCCGTGACATTATAATTTCCCGCAGAAGCATAACTGTGAGTAACAATTATTTTTCCGCCGGTTGCATTGTATCGGGTTTTTTCAGAAGAATCGCCGAAGTCAATCTCAATAAATTCAGAACCGGAGGAGTTCACGCAAAACGTTCCGGTTGAGCCAGACATCATAATCTCTGAACCGCTAATTTTGGGCTTCCCTAGAAAACCTGCTTTAAGCGTGTGACTGACCGATGTTATATTTGAAAAACTGTAGTTTGATGCAGAACCCGCAAGTGTTCCGTCAACAAAAAGTTCCACTGTTTCAAAACCCGCATCCGGCACAATATTAAATATCAGCGAATCACCGCTGACAACAACCGCACCTGAATCCGACTGAACCTGAAATTCTGCAGCCGCTGCAGCAGATGCGGCAAGCGACGTAATTATCAGGACAGATATAACCCATAAGAAACATTTTTTCCCTGTCATCATAATCACAAAATATTCCTTAACTAATTTTAGAAGTTACAATATAATAATTATTTGATATACATAATATTTAATTGATGTGCTGTGCGTGTGAATCGGCACAGACGGTTTGACCGTAAAAATAGATGAGAATTTTTCTAAGGCTTAACGTCCGCGTCTGTTAATAAACAGACAAAGACATGCAGCACAAACAAGAGCCGCAATCAACGGTAAGCCTGAAAATCCGGGTGACTGTGTCGGCACAGCAGTCACGGGCATCTCAAATAAATCAGGATGCAGAATTGCCGCGAGTGTTTCAATGCAGTCAACAATACGCGGACCTCCTCTATCCATAATGTCCGCGTTGATTACATACACATGATTATTTTTTACAGCGGTAAGATTACTGAGCCTTGCGTCATTGTAGAAAGAATTTTTCAAAACATCCGTTCCGCCCGCGCCCATACCCATGCCCGAATCAACAATAATAATCTCGGGATCGGTTGTGTAGAACTTTTCAAGATTTACAATACCCCAGCCGGAAACATCCGAAAAAGCATTATGTCCGCCAGCTATCGTAAACATTTCGTCCTGAAAAGTAGAACTTCCCGAAACCCAGAGAGGATCTACCCACATACAGTGAGCAACCGACGGAGTGTAGGATACCGCAGATAATTTATCGGTAACCGCAGAAATTCTTGATTTCATTGATGCTATAATCTCATCGGCTTTAGTTGAGTTACCCGTTGCTGTTCCGAGAAGTGCAATATCTTTGTAAGTTCCTTCTATTGTATCAGAGTTCAGACAAAGAACAGTGTAGCCGAAAGACCTCAGACGTTCAACGGTGTCAACGCCGTTGCCGTAGTATGCAACAATCAAATCCGGCTGAAGCGTGACAACGCGTTCAATATTGACCGTGGAGTATCCTCCGATGATAGATTTTGTTTTTACTTCTTCGGGATAATTGCAGTATTCGGTAACTCCGACAACGCTGTCCCCTGCACCGAGAGCGAACAATATTTCAGTGTTTGCCGGTGCAAGAGAAATAATTCTCTGAGGTTTTTTGGATATGACCGCCGTATATCCAAAATCATCAGTCACAGTAACTGCAGTCCATGAAGAATCAGACTGTACGGGATCGGTTGTTGAGACCTGTGTCGGCGAAACAGTTGACACAGTACTTCCCGTACTTTTCACATCGTATCCGCTCTGACCGATTAATACAGGATACGGCTTGCCCGTAAGTGCTGTGACTGCCCGCGCTGTCATTCCGACGGGACTGTCGACTGTGTATTCGGTGTATTTGAACGAACCGTCCTCCCGTTGAAGCGAGAGCAGATAATCAACAGGACTTACTCCGTTCTTTGTGACGGTTGACGGATCAACTCCCGCAGCGCATAGCGCCTGAATTACCCATGCGGTTGAGGCAAGGTTGCTCTGTGAATAATAACCGTAGTTGTATCCGCCCGAAGATTCCTGAACGTCGCGAAGGAACTGAACGGCTTTTTTTATGACTGTGTCATCGGGACTTACTCCGCCCGCAATAAGAGCCATGATTGATGCTGCCGTGTTGTCGCTGTCGGATACGTCGCCGTATTCTTTTCCGTAAGAACCGAATCCGCCGTCGCTTTGCTGCTGGGTTTTAAGCCAGGCAACAGACTTACTCGCGTCCTCACCCGCTGCGGTCAGACCGAATATTGTCCAGTAGGTTGTGTAGACATAATCCCCGCCGCGTCCGTCGGATTTGATTTTTGATTTCAAATCAGCGACACAGTCGTGACCGTTGTAATTGTGCGGGTCAATTCCGAACTGAACAAGGAGAGTGATCTTTTTCGCGAGTTCTCCCGTTCCGTCGCTGTCATCATTTAATTCACGGTAATAGTCAAGCGGTGAGTTTCCGTTGACTTTCCAGTCAAGCGGATTTTCGTCCGCCGCAGTGATTGCTGTGACGGTAAACCAAGTTACGCTTATTGAGCTTTCAAGAGCTCCGGAATCTGCAAACCCGCCGTCTGTTTTCTGAGCCGCCGCGATATAGTCCAGTCCGCTGTCGATTGCAGTCTGAACATAGGTCTCTGATGCCGCCGCAGATCCGCAGAATCCGGCAATCAGTAAGAGCATTATCAGTATGAGAACTGTTTGTTTTTTGTAATTCATCTTCAGCACCAAATAAATTAATTTTTATGTTGTGCAAATACGTTTGTGTTTAATGTATTTAACCGGCATTGTTTAAAATAGATTGGAACATACCCAGTCGTGAAAAATCTTTCGTCTGAGGCTGTTCAATAGTGGATTCTGATATCTTAATTAATTTGAAATAGTTATTTGTTGGTCTTCAAAATTATTTCGCGAGACACCGATAAACATTAATTTTTCGTGTTTTTGCGGATTTCGTGGTGTACCCGGAAGATGAAACTATAATCAAAAAATAGAATATGTTTATTCTATATCTATGCCGTATTTTTTCGCGTTGGCATCTGCGATTGCCTGAATCTTTGCAATCTCAGCTTCGTTGCGAGTCGGCTTGAAGAGATGTCTGAATCTCTTCTGTGCTTTGAGATAATCATCTACGGGAACGCGCTTTACTTTCTTGGCTGATGCAAGTTCTTCGTCAATCATTTCGTAATTGACCCAGAGACCGCAGGCAACAGCCATTCTTCCGATTTCCATAGTCATTGAACCGTCAAATCCCCATCCTGTGCAGCAGGGTGCGTGAACCTGAATGTAGCACGGACCGGGTGTGTTCATAGCGCGCTCAACTTTTTTCATTAAATCCGCAGGGTAAGCCATTGTTGCGGTTGCAACATAAGGCGAACCGTGAGCGACAAGAATCTGAGGCAGGTCTTTTTTAGGTCTGTTGTTACCTGTTGAGCAGGCTCCTGCAGGTGAAGTTGTTGTATCAGCGTCGTAAGGAGTTGAGCCGGAGCGCTGAATACCTGTGTTCATATAGGCTTCGTTATCGTAGCAGACATAAGTGAAATCATGTCCGCGCTCAAACGCTCCGGAGATACAAAGTGTACCGATATCCACAGTCGCTCCGTCACCGCCGATTACAAGGATTTTTTCCTTCTCAAGACGTCCCTGCTTTTTCAGCGACGCTTCAATTCCCGAAGCAACAGCGGACGCATTTTCAAAGAGCGAGTGAATCCACGGAGTCTTCCAGGCAGTCTCAGGATAAGGAGTTGAGAAAACCTCAAGACATCCTGTCGGAGAAACAACTATTGTATTTTGTCCTGCGCCTTTGAGAATCATGCGAACGGCAGATGATGCTCCGCATCCTCCGCAGGCTCTGTGACCGCACTCAAAGTTTTCAATACTTCTGTCAACCATTTCAGAGCACCTCCTGTCTCAGTCCATAGAACATGTCGCCCTTGCCTTTCTCGGCTAAGTCAACAATTGCTTTGATGTCTTTCTTTCTCACGTCTCTTCCGCCCAAGCCTAAGATGTAGTCATAGATTTTCACATCAGAACCGTAGCAGGCTTCCTTGACTTCAATTGCCACAGCACCTTTCGCACCTAAACTGACGTTTTTATCAAGAACAACAACAGTGTTTACTTTTGAAAGAGCCTTAGCAATATCTGTTGACGGGAAAGGTCTGAAACAGCGTATGCTGAGCAAACCGACTTTCTTTCCGTCCTTGCGCATCTCATCTATAGCGTCTTTTACAGTTCCGCAAATAGAACCCATTGCAACGATTGCGGTCTCCGCATCGTCGAGTTTATAGGTTGTGATAAGTTCAGAGTAGTCTCTTCCGAAAACGTCCTTGAATTCCTTACCGTATTTTCTTAAAGCATCAGCCGCACGTTTTACTGCTGCGTCGTGCTCGTATCTGAACTCAAGATAGTATTCAGGAGTTGCATACATACCGAAAGAAATCGGGTCATTGACATCAAGTTTCTGATAGGGTTTGAACTCGCCAAGGAATTTATCAACCTGTTCCTGTGTAGGAATATCAACAGGCTCGTAAACGTGCGAGAGAATAAATCCGTCAAAGCAGACAAATGCCGGAAGAAGAATATCATGGTCTTCACAGACTTTGTATGCGAGGATGTGCATATCAAGAGCTTCTTGATTGTCTTCCGCGTAAAGCTGAAGCCAGCCGGAATCTCTCATCATAATTGAATCCTGCTGGTCGTTCCAGATTGAAAGCGGCGCAGATATTGCACGGTTTGCAATTCCCATAACTATTGGAAGTCTCATACCAGCCGAGTTGAAGACAACTTCGGTCATAAGTGCTAAGCCCTGCGAAGTTGTTGCCGAATAAACACGGCTTCCCGCAGCTGACGCGCCTATGCATGCAGAGAGTGCGGAAAACTCTGACTCAACACAAATGTATTCAGCGTCAAGTCTTCCGTCTGCAACAATTGATGCGAGACCTTCAACGATATGTGTCTGCGGTGTAATAGGGTAAGCAGAAATTACCTGCGGGCGACAGAGACGAACAGTCTCTGCTATTGCTATTGACCCTTCCATAATCTGCAGCGTCATTATTTTTCCTCCTGTATCATTGTTATTGCCTTGGCTTTGTCGGGACATTCTTTTGCGCACATACCGCAGCCTTTGCAGAAGTCTAAATCTATTGTGTATGTTTTGTCAGGATTGACTGTTATACATCCTTCGGGACAGATTAACTGACAAGTTCCGCATTTGGTACATTTGTCATGATCCATTACCGGATAGAAAACTCTCCACGAACCTGTTTTGTTATTTCTGCTGTTGCCGGGTCTTGCCGTGCATCCAATTCCAAGAGACATTATAATTTATCCTCCTTTACAAGTTCGAAAGCACGTTTTGCCGCTGCAAAGTTTGATGCTCCGAGTTTTTCGCCGAATCTGTCAAAGATTGCATCTTTAAGCGCATCAAGACTAATCTCTCCGCTGGCTGCCGCAAACGCACCCATCAGGGTTGTGTTTGTTATAGGTAAACCGATTTCTTCAAGGGCAATTTTTGTCGCGTCGATAATAATCAGTTTGACCCCTTTCGGAATATTATACTCAGCCTTCTTTTCGGTATTGATTATTGCAATTCCGCCGTCTTTCATACCGGCAAAAACATTGACATCGCGGATTAATGTGCTGTCCTGAACGATGATGTAATCCGGTTCGTAAACCTGACTGCGCAGGCGGATTTTTTCGTCGCTGAACCGCACAAATGCCTGAACAGGTGCTCCTCTGCGTTCTACACCGAAGGCAGGAAATGCCTGCGAATAGACACCTGCGGTAAATGCTGCCGTAGCTATTAATTCAGCCGCAGTTACCGAGCCCTGTCCGCCTCTTCCGTGGATTCGTAGTTCTCTCATAGCACCTTATATTTATCACGATTAATCATAATATATTATTCTGTTTGGGGAAGGCAAGACTTTTTAATAATGAGATATTTTGGCTTGAAAAATATATGAGATATGAGTAAAGCACGCGAGCGCAAAAATAAGTAACCCTTATTGCATATCTATGATATTAATTATCAATAAATTTTAACAAACTATGTTTCTGATATTGGAGATTCTTTTTCCACCCTAAAAAAAGAGGCATCAATTAGCAAATTTTAGTAATAATAACATATAAAATCATTTTATCTCCCACATAAAATATCCGTTCAGAATCAACATCGTTTGAAAGAACTTCATAGTTTTTGTATTCTGACAGTATTAAGAAAAATTCTCGATTGTAAACGTAATATGAAAAAATCACTGTTATCAGATGAGTAATGCCATATATTGTTTCATGAGTTTTTGATAATACACAATAGTCCTAATTATTTTTAACAGCCTCATCAGATGAAGATATTGTGTTTGAATCTGACATTTTTTCCTGCTGATATTATTAGTGTTTACAAATTAATACCCCTCTGCAAAAATGTGTGTGATTCTTTCTTTCTCATATTACAAAATTGCCCCTACAGTAAATATTTTAAACACACAGTCCAAAAAAGAAGTGTGAGTCTTTACAAATAAAGGCACAATCACCCCCCAAATATAAAAATATCTAATGTTAGCTTGTTTTTATGGATTAGTACTATTAAGAGGAATTAAACTATGGAAAATTGGCAGAAAAATTTACAGAAAAATATCCACACAATCGAGGAATTATCCGACTTCATAAAAATGTCGGAAAAAGAAAAAGAGGAACTCTCGCAATTACTGGAAAAATATCCCATGTCAGTCACAAAATATTATCTATCTCTGATTGACAAAAATGATATCAACGACCCTATTCGAAAAATCTGTGTACCAACAGTCTCAGAAAAATCATCGGAAGGTCGAACAGATACAAGCGGTGAACTCGAAAACACAATTCTTCCCGGACTTCAACACAAATACAGAGAAACCGCACTTGTTCTATCAACCAATGCCTGCGCAGTCTACTGCAGATACTGTTTCAGAAAAAGACTTGTGGGAGCGGAAAACGATGAAGTCGTAAAATCTATCGATAAAGTCGCAGGATACATAAAAAACCACACTGAAATAAACAATGTCCTTATCTCTGGAGGAGATTCATTTCTAATGAGTAACGAGAGGATAGAAAAGTATCTTGAAAAATTCAGCGATATCTCCCATATAGACTATATAAGATTTGCAACGCGAGTACCTGTGGTTTTTCCAGAAAGAATTACAGACGATTCCAATCTGATTGAAATTATAAGAAAGTTCTCCGAAAAAAAGCAGATATATGTTGTCACTCATTTCAATCACCCAAAAGAGTGCACAGAAGAATCCGCACAAGCCATCGGCCTTCTTAAGAATTCTGGTGTCATAATAAAAAATCAGAGCGTCCTCCTCAGAGGAATTAACGACAGTCCAGAGACTTTATCAGACCTTTTCAGAAAACTTGTCAGAATGGGCGTTGTACCGTATTATGTTTTTCAGTGCAGACCGGTAAAGGGTGTAAAAAATCAATTTCAGGTACCTCTCCTTGAAGGATGTGAGATAATCGAGAACACAAAAAGACTCCTTGACGGTCAGGAAAAAGCATTCAGATACATAATGTCGCACGTAACAGGCAAGATAGAAATCATTGGATGCCTGCCGAATGAAAAAGTTCTGTTCAAGTATCATCAAGCAAAAGACAGAAAAAGATTATCTAAAATCTTCGCCCGTGAAATATCCCCAGAACAGTGCTGGCTTTGATTTATTTTCTTAATTTCAACACACACTCAATTCTGAATCTATTTTTCATTCAATTAAAACACATCCCCTTCAATTAATGATGGTCTGAAATTCATTCTCCTGCACAAAATCCTCAGCCGGAAAAATAAATCGTTATCTATTAATAACATAATTAAAAATATACTCTCTATCTAAAAGAGGAGAATGTATGGATCAAACTATAGGAATGATTATTTTTCTGGCAGTAAATCTTATTCTTGCAGCAGGGCTCGGACTGCTTTTTGGAAAAACCAATATACTCGGTGAAAAAAGCAGACTATCAAAATGGCTGAGATATCTAATAGGAATTGTTGCCTTTGGTCTGTTGTCCGTAATTGGAACAGCAACCGCTGCAACTTATGACGGTGCACTCTTAAACGCACGAGACTACGGACCTGTTTCAGGCGGTCTCTGGTTTGGACCAATAGTGGGTATTGGAGCAGCAGTGATTGGGGCTGCATACCGTTTCACACTCGGAGGAATCACCGCAGTTCCCTGCACAATAGCAACGCTTCTTGCAGGAATAATATCCGGTCTGATTTATGTCTGGTGCAGAAAGACCGGAAAACAGTTGAGTGTGTGGGTCGCGGCTATTGCCATGTTGGTCATTGAAGTTATCCACCTTGCACTGGTCGCATCCATGACCGAAGGGGGACTTGCCATAGTTTTAGGTCCGACGGGTATTGGAACACTCACATTTGGTGTGGTCTTAGTTTTAGTATTTTCAATCACATACAAAATGTCGTCCAAGAAATCTGAAAACTGATTGAATAAATCAGGTTTATTTTTTTTATTTTCAAATCCGCAGTATCTGTTCTTTTTGTAATTATCTGGATTAGTTTTTTATTTTCGAAAGGTTATGTATAAGTATGTACAAACATTTCCTGATTCTGATTCTTGTATCTGTAATCTGCTTTTCGGCAGGCTGTATAAACACACCTCCCCTATATTTGGCGGAAGAGACTTCAATTGAGGTTGCCGACTCAATTTTAGTTACTCTTAAAGCTACTGTCAGCGAAGCAAAGACTGCTGCTGATTCTGCCGCACTCGGAAATATGGATGAATATTCTGCAAAACAGGCTCTTGCAGTATTATATCAGCGTGCCCCGCTGGTTCATGATTTACTGATAGCAGATGAAAACGGCATTGTTGTTGCAGCGTATCCCGATAACATTCATATTCAGAAAGGCATGGATTTGAGTGCGTATCCTCCAAACAAAGAAACGTTTACCGAGACTGACATATATCTCTCGGAATATATGACTGCTCAAAACGGTCAGAAGGTGTATCTGCTTTCTGTTCCGATTAAAATTGACGGCAAGTATGCAGGATATGTCAGTCTTTCGTTTGACCCTTACAGGTTGTTTGGAGAGAAACAGCAGGAAATTTCGGAAAAAGGCTTGGGGCTTATGGTTACTCAGACCGACGGAATTTTAGTATACGACCGTGATATCTGGGAATCGGGCAAAAACTCCCTGACTGACCCTGCATATACAGATATTCAGAAAACTATCTCAAACGTCTGCGGCAATGTAAGCGGTCATGATTTTTATTCGTTCTATGCAGATGAAACTGCTGAAGTGGTGAATAAGGAAATCTGGTGGCAGACGGTATCGTTTGGAGAAAGAGACTGGAGAGTTGCAATAACTCAGGAAGCATAACCTTTTTTTCTGATTCTATTTTTTTATTTTAATCAGTGACTCAATTCCAAATATATTTTTCTTACCCGCAAAAACATCTCTTGCTATAAGAGCCAACCCAAGAGACGCAGACCACTCATCAAACACCGCGACAGGTTTCTGCAGTAGTGCTGAAATCTCCTCGGCAAGTTCTGGGGCTAAACTTCCCGCTAAAGCAATAGGTGCTTCGGGCGCGAGAAGAGAAAGCGAAGCGCACTCCATAGCAGCCCAAAGAGCAACTGTAGGCTTCTGATATTTTTCTTCCATGTGATATGAAACACCTGCGGTTGTAAATGCCTCGTTTGCCGTCAGTTCTCCTTCGTCAACTTTTCTTATGGCATCGACATCGAGCGCACCGTGTTTTGTTCCCGGGGCAAAAACACAGGCATCAAAAGCTCCCACAAATCTATTCTCACGAATCAGAAGCGAAACTGTATTTGAACTTATGTCTGAGACAACAAATGTATTTTCTTTAAGTTTGTCGCAAACAAAATATGCAATCCCCAATTTCTCGGGGCTTGTCTGATGCGAATAAATTTTAAAGCGCGGGTCTGTGTTTGAACCGCGGTGAATTCCTGGGATAGCAACCGCAGGAATTTTTGACTCCTTGATTACATCAAAAACTTTTGTTCCGCCGCCGATGTGCTTTCCCGCTCCGTCGCGGGTTACAACTCCGCGATTTTTCAAATCCGCAATGTCGGTTATTTTTGTAAAATTGTCGCCCATTGAGTAACAGACAGCAAAGCCTTCAATCTCTTCTGTCGGGCACAGTTCTTCAAGCTGATTTATTTCAAAATTTACAGCGGCTTCACGCGAGATTTTAAAATACTTGCCCGTGTCTGTCGCAAATCTTATGGATGTTGTTCCGTGGTCAACTCCAATATACATGCATTAATGTATGTGATTATCAGTGATAAGTTATGTTGTTGACCGATGGTTCTGTTGTATCCCGAAATTAGGTTACACTTTTTCATCATTAGAATCATCAAGATAT
>JAUNXW010000163.1 GCA_030539595.1 Methanocorpusculum sp.
GGTATCATTTTGCATTTTTCGAGGAGTTCGAGTTTGATGTCTTTGATGATTCCGCTTGAGATGATAGCACCTGTTCCGTTCATGGCTATTATTGAGAAGGCTTTTTCGTGAACTGTGTCGAAGAAGGTTTTCTTCATGAGTTCGTTTTTCTGCCGGAGAGTGTGCAGGGCAGTGTTCCATTCGAATGGGTTTTTCCCATAGATTAGGACATGTGCACAGGCTGTGAAGTAATCGGTTCTGCTTGTGAATTCAAGCTGTTCTATGCTTTCGTCGAGGAGATTGTATTCGTCAACGCTTAAGTTGGTATATGCATGTTTGCGTTCCATGATTTGAGATTTTTAGACAGGTGGTGAGTTCATCGCTCATAGCTCATCGCTCACACCTGTTTTGAGATTATTGAAGATAGGATAATTTTTCCGTCTTCGTCTCCTGTTTTTTCCGCCATCAACTCAACTATATATACTTTTAGAAACAAAGAATAACAACAAGAGATTATATCATGCCAGGGATTTGCTCTGAAAAGAGTTAATGCCTCGATAAATTTTTCCTGCTGATTATTTTTTTATTTTCTAAGTGAGCTATGAGCGGTGAGCGATGAGCTCACCACGTGTATAGATTAGGTTGATTAGGCTGTTCTTACATACAAAATAGTGTCTGTTCCGATTCTTTGGTTCTAAGCTTGAATGGGGCAGACATCTATTTTCCTGAGTTTTTGATTTTATCGCGGTTTCATTTTTTTCCTCGGAGTGTTTTACTTTCTCCATTACTTAGGTTGGCGCGTTTTTGTTATGATGGTCTTGTTTTTCGTCGGACATTGTCTGACCAAATACATATGTTATTAAATATTTGTTTATCCTTAAGGCGCGGGGAAATATGGTGTCTGAGGCGAATGCGAGGGTGGTTAGGAAAGATTGACGGGGGATAATTTGGGGATTTGGAAATACGGCGGATTTATTTTTGGATTAATTCAGCATAATAAATATCATCTATTACGACAGAATGTAAAAACAGGAAAATGTCTGTACAATATTATGGAAGAAGCACTGACGACGGCACAGAATTTCAGCCGTTAATAACTCATCTAAATGAAGTATCAAAATACATGGGCGACTTCTGCGGAAAATTTACAATTCGCGAGATTGGAGAAATCTGCGGGGAACTTCATGACATCGGGAAATATTCTGATGATTTTCAGAAAAGAATCAGAGGAGAAAATATCAGAACAGACCATTCATCGGGCGGGGCAAAGTTATTATTTGAACATGCTAAGTCCGAGCCAATTCCTTCTGCTCTTGCCTATTATCTTCTTTCGTATGTTATCGCGGGACATCATTCAGGTCTGCCTAATATGGGAAATGCCAATGCAGAGGGATTATATCAGCGCCTTGAAAACAGTAATCCAGATTTGTTTTCCGCATGGAAATCCGAGGTTTCCGAAAAGTTCCCCGACCTCTCAAAGTTTCTTGATGGCAGGACTTATTCCAATCAAAAGGACGCGGGCTTTTCTCTGTTCTTATACACTCATTTTTTGTTTTCATCTCTTATAGACGCGGACAGGACAAGCGCACAAAATTTTCCCGTCAGGGTTTCAAAACCCGCGTATCCGTCTTTGTCCGAAATGAAGAATTTACTTGATGATTATATGGATGAACTTTCACGCGGAAAGTCGGGTGAGCTGAATAAAATCCGCAGTGAGATTTTATCAGAGTGTAGGAAATCTGCAGACAGTAGGACAGGTATGTTTACTCTGACAGTTCCGACAGGAGGCGGGAAAACGCTTTCTTCTCTTTCTTTTGCTTTGAATCATGCGCTGAAAAATAATATGGACAGGGTTATTTATACAATTCCGTTCACTTCAATTATTGAGCAGAATGCAGGCGTGTATAAGAAGATTTTCGGGAATGATAATGTCTTGGAGCATCATTCTAATTTTATTCTGCCGGATAATTATCAGAAAAACAGGGATTTTGATTCTCCATACGGTGAAAACAGGAAACTATCTTATGCTGTTTCAAATTGGGATGCTCCTCTTATTCTTACGACAAATGTTCAGTTTTTTGAGTCTTTGTTTTCGGCTCATCCGTCACGTTCAAGAAAGGTGCACAATATTTCTAATTCAGTTATTATTCTGGATGAGGTGCAGGCTCTGCCGAATGAACTTCTGAGACCGTGCATGTATGCTTTGGCCGAACTTGTGAAAAACTATCACTGTTCGGTAATTCTCTGCACAGCTACACAGCCTGAGTTTAAGAAAAATAATCTTTTGCCTGATGTTTTCGTAACAGATATTATTCCTAATTACCCCGAACTTGCAGAGAAGATGAAGCGTGCTGAGTCTGAGTTTATCGGAAGAAAAAACGTGAATGAAATTGCCGAACTTCTGTTGAGTGAGAAGCAGGCTCTTTGTATTGTGAATACAAAGAAGCATGCGTCTGATTTGTATAACTTAATCAGAGACGCAGGAGACTGTTTTCATTTGAGCACTAATATGTATCCGGCTCACAGAAAACGTGTTATTGCGGAAATAAGGGATAGACTGAAAGAGGGAAAGACATGCCGTGTTGTTTCAACTCAACTGATTGAGGCGGGTGTGGATATTGATTTTCCGGTTGTTTTCCGTTCTCTTGCAGGAGTTGATTCTATTGTTCAGGCAGCGGGGCGATGCAACCGCGAGGGTAAACTTTCTGTCGGCAGGGTTTATATTTTTGAAGCTGAAGCTGAATATGCAGGGTTCGGATATGTCAAACAGACGGCAGATATTACCGGTTCTTTCAAAAATGACGTGAACCTGCTTTCTCCTGAAGCTGTGTCGAGATATTTCAGAGATTTGTTTGATATCCGCAGTGACAAGATGGATAAGACGGATATTTTATTATTATGTGAACATGCCCTCGGGAGTGTTCCCTCGTATCCTTTCAGAACTATTTCAGATAAGTTCCGGATGATTTCCGACGACGGAAACGCAGTTGTTATCCCCGTTGCTGAGGCGAAGAAACTTCTTGCCCGTTTGAATGAATCTAATGTTGGTTTTATTCAGTCGAGGATTTCTCAGTATTGTGTGAATGTGAGGGTGGATGTGCTTAATGCTTTATCTGAGACTGGAAAGGTGAGTATTGTTTCTGATTCTATTGTTGTTATGAATGATTTGTCTCTTTATGATTCTGAGATAGGTTTTTCTGTTTCACAGGTTAAGGATGATTTTTCGTATATTATCTGAGTGTGACAGAATGTTTATTATTTTGTTGTATCCCGAAATAAGATTACATTTTAACTTTTTATTTTTAGTCCATTTTA
>JAUNXW010000031.1:0-4969 GCA_030539595.1 Methanocorpusculum sp.
AATCCCAATGAGTATGTAGCCGAGTACTGAACCGCTTGTTTTGAAATCTGTGACGACATCGGTTTTTAGGATTTTAGAAAGAGGGAAAATTAATTTTTTCGGAAGCACAAGCGAATGCGAAATAAAGAGCTGTTAGTGCCGTAACAACAAGGATTATTAAATTAGCAGGGCTTTGAGGTGTAAAAAATACTAAAAGTCCACCTATTCCCCAAAGAGCCGGCATGACTGCAAGCAGATATTTTTTTGTGTCTTTAGCGGTGAGAATTACTGCCGCTAAAATCAGCATAAATATACTTATGATAAGCTGAGGATAGTTTGACACTCCTACCTGCGAGAGAAAAATCTCAAGCATTCCAATCATTATAAATGTGATTGCAGACAGGTCACGATTCTTACAGACGATGAGAATTACTCCTGTAAGAATAAGCACAAGACCGATAATGACAAATGCAGATGTCATCCATTCACCGAAAGAGTTTGAAATCCCTGCAAATATTGTCATCAGCATTGCTAAAGCGATAATCAGGAAGCCTGCCGCTGTTGTATAATTGCGCATTTCAGTTTTAGCTGTGTCATCCATCTTAATCATCTTAATGAACGCTGTAATATTTGATAAAATTTTCGTGTAAAAATAACTCTCCGAGGCTGTCCAATAGTGGAATCTGATATTTAAGTTAATTGGAAATAGTAATTTGTTGCGATTCGAGCGTTTTTTGTTACAGCACGAAAATCACACGAAAAAATACGAAAAGCACGAAAACAAAGACATCAAATTGACCTTTAGCTTACATAGCAAAACACGAAATCTAACGAAAATCACAAAAGGATTGTTGTTATGTACTGCATCGAAAAGATTTAGTGTATGTTTAAGATCTTCTCGATGCAGTACATCCTTTTGTGATTTTCGTTAAATTTCGTGTTTTGCTACGTAAGACAAAGTCAACACAACACTTTAGTTTTCGTGCTTTTCGTACTTTTTCGTGTGACTTTCGTGGTGTAACGATGTGAGTTCAAAGCGCAACAGAACAACTTAGGCTAAATCTTGTCCAACGGATTTTTTCACGATTGGACAAACTCTCCAGACTATGATAAATGCACCCTCTATTTTTATTCTTAGAACGAATATTATATCATGTCTCTTATGATTCTTGGGACATCCTCCCACGTTGGCAAATCAATAATAACCGCAGGCATATGCAGGATTCTTTCAAACAGAGGATTTTCGGTTGCTCCATTCAAGTCCCAGAACATGAGCCTCAATTCATACATCACAGAAGACGGTGACGAAATAGGAATTGCTCAGGCGGTTCAGGCATTTTCCGCAAGAGCCTGTCCGAATGTTTTAATGAATCCCGTTCTTCTGAAACCGAAAGCTGACAGCGTCTCACAGATTGTTCTCATGGGAAAACCGTATAAGGATATCAGCGTTTCAAAATATTACAGAGATACGGAATTTCTTCTGGATAAAGCCGTTGAGGCTTTTAATGAACTTTCTTCAAGATATGATGAGATTGTCGTTGAAGGTGCCGGAGGTGCGGCTGAAGTAAATTTATACGAAAAAGACATAGCCAACATTCTTCTCGCAAAAAAATTACGGCTGCCGATAATTTTAGTCGCAGACATCGAGCGCGGCGGTGTTTTTGCGCAAATTTACGGAACGATTTCGCTTCTGCCCAAAGACGTGAGACCGCTTGTTAAGGGAATCATCATCAACAAGTTCAGAGGCGACAAGGATTTATTTGATTCGGGATTGAAAATCATAGAAGAACTCTGCAAAGTTCCTGTTCTGGGTGTTGTCCCGTTCACCCGCCTTGAGATTCCTGATGAAGATTCGCTTTCGCTTGAAGATAAAATTCCTACCGACTCGCTGATAAAAATTGCAGTCATCCGATATTCGCATATAGCAAATTTCACGGACTTCTCGCTCCTTGAAAGAGCCGCACACGTGGAATATGTTCTGCCTGGAACACCCCTTTGCGATTTTGACGCTGTGATTCTTCCCGGAACTAAAAACACTGTCTCGGATTTGAAAGAATTAATTGAGTCCAAAACTGCCGAGGAAATTATCCGCTGTGCTGAAAAAGGAATTCCTGTTATCGGAATCTGCGGCGGTTATCAGATGATGGGAGAGAGTATTTTTGATAATGCAATCGAATCCGATTCTGTTGCAGAATACAAAGGTCTTGGACTTCTTCCTGTCAGAACCGAATTTCTGAAATACAATAAGCTCACGGTTCAAAAGACAAGAACGGCTGAGCCTGTCGGACCAATTCTTTCAAGAATGGGGACGGTTCACGGATACGAAATTCACTCAGGCGTCAGCAAAGTTTTTGGTCAGGGTTGTTTTACCGATGAAGGCGCTGTATCTTGCGGCGGTATTATTTTCGGAACATATCTTCACGGGTTGTTTGCGGAAAGTTCAGCGGTTGACGCGCTTATGTCTTATCTTTGCGAGGTAAAGGATTTGCCTTATTCTCCTGTTCTGCATAACGGCGACCCTTACGAAAAATTAGCCGCAATCTTAGAGAAAAATATTGACGCTGAAAAAATAGTTGAACTCGCTTGTTCAGAAAATCAGATAGACGAGCGCAGGAAACACCACAATATAGAAAACTCCGACGCCAAGAAACAGCCACTCGGTAAACGCTAACGGTTTTTTAGCGGTGAACATATTTGAGTTCTCAGAATATCCTCTGCAGCACATCGCGGTATAAGTCTGCTCGCCCTGATGAATGGCCCTGACAAACAAAGAACCCGCAGCGTTTCCGATAACCGTCAGCCTGTATTTTAAAGGAAGACCTTTACCGGAAGAAATGAAGCATCTGCTTGAAAACGAGGACTGAATTTTTTTGAAAATCAGACCGAAGAGGAAAATGTATCTGACCGTAAGCGAAAGTGTTGTCACAAAAATTCTCGGAACGCGAAGTCTTGCAGCGCCTTCCGTCATTTTCTGCATAGTCGTGGTTGCCGAAAGCAGAATAATGAACGAAAGAGAAATCACAAATTTAAGAAACAGCGAGACCGCAAAAATTACAGACTCAACGTAAACGTTGACACCTAAAGGTAAAGTAAAGAGAATATGGTATCCCTCATAATACGGATTGAAAAAGAACGGCTGAAGAATAATAAAAAACAGCCCGAAAGGCATTATAAGACACAGCCTTACAAGATAGTATCTCATTGATGCGCCCGAAAGTATGTAAAGCCCGATAAACAGCATATAAATTACAGCAAACGCAAAAATCTGCGGCCAGGCAATTACAGAGTTACCGATTCTTGTGTAAGGCAGAAGAACAGTCACAAGAAGTCCGAGTAAACAGAGAATCATTTTTACTCTTGCGTCAAGAGAGTGAACCGGACTTTTTTTGTAAGCTTCGCGCTCAATGTCGAAGAGTTCGTCTATAAGTGTCATTGTTCGTTTGAATGCTTGTGGGGATGTTCGTGAATATGCGGGTGGTCACGGTGAACGGCGGGCTGCACAACTCTTTTCTTCGGTTCTTTTCCGAAGGCTTTCATAAATGAGTCTTCCGCGTCCTGATAACTGAACGCGTTGTCAATTTCAACACCCGCTTCGCGAAGTGACTTGATGAGTTTCGGAAGTGCGGGAAGGTCAAGTCTCGCACTTTTGAGAAGGTCGTCTTTCATAAATATTTCAGACGGAGTTCCCTTTCCCGTTATCTGTCCCTTTTCCATGACATAGACGACATCAGCCATTTCCGGAACGAGTTCGACCTGATGAGTTGAATATATTACCGTGCAGCCGAGAGTGTTTGGGAGTTCGTTTAAGAATCCGAAGAGTTCGGAAACTCCCTGCGGGTCAAGTCCGGCTGTCGGTTCATCCAAAACCATGACCTGCGGCTTCATTGCAAGAACTCCGGCTATTGCCGCTCTTTTTTTCTCACCGCCAGAAATCTGATGAGGAGGTCTGTTTCGCAAATCTTCAAGACCGAGCATGTGAACAACCGCGTCAACTCTTTTCTGAACTTCTTCTTCATCAAGTCCTAAATTGTACGGACCGAAAGCAATGTCCTGTTCAACGGTTGTTGAAAAAACCTGGTCGTCAGGGTTTTGAAAAACAAGACCTATCAGCCTGCGCACCTCCGCAAGATTTGATTTTGTTATTGGGTTTCCGTCAATTAAAACCGAGCCGGAGACAGGCTTGAGTATTCCGTTGAAATGTCTGAAGAGTGTACTTTTTCCGGCACCGTTAGGTCCCAAGACTGCTATTCTTTGTTTATTGTCGGCTGTGAAATTTATATTCGTAAGCACACTTGACTTTGATGTGCTGTAGGAATAGCATAGGTCTTTGGTTTCTATGAGGTGCATCGCTGTATATTATATGCGGCGTCATGTAATAAAGATTTAATTTTTTGTATTACTATTAGTCGAATGATTTTAAATTCGTGTGATAGGACTTTGCGCGCTGATGTATTCGGCGCTGAAAAAACCCGTTATACTGTGCTAAATGTTGTCATGTAGCATCAATCTTATAATCTAAAAAATTCAATCTAATTTACGATGAAATTAGTTTACACCGGCAAAACAAAGGATGTATTCGCGCTTGACGACGGAAACTATCTGTTGAAGTTTAAAGATGACTGTACAGGCGCAGACGGCGTTTTCGACCCAGGTATGAATACCGTTGGTCTTAAAATCGAAGGAGCCGGTCGTGCGGGTTTGAGGCTTACAAAATACTTTATGGAGATTCTGAACAAGAAAGGTGTGCCGACACACTTTATCAGTGCAGATATTGACAATGTTACAATGACCGTTAAGCCCGCAAAAACTTTCGGCAAGGGACTTGAAGTAATCTGCCGTTTCAAAGCGGTCGGCAGTTTCTACCGCAGATACGGAGATTATGTTAAAGAGGCTCAGGAGCTTCCCGCATTTGTTGAGACAACATTTAAAGACGATGCAAGAGAAGATCCGCCGGTAACAAAGGACGCGCTTGAGATTTTAGGAATTATGT
>JAUNXW010000031.1:4979-13442 GCA_030539595.1 Methanocorpusculum sp.
AGGCGAAGAATACGAGAATCTTAAGGTCTTAACCCTGCAGATTGCGAAAATCATGAAGGAAGAACTCGCGACAAAAGGTATTGACCTTTATGATATTAAGTTTGAGTTCGGAAAAATCAACGACAAGGTTGTTTTAATCGATGAAATCTCCGGCGGAAATATGCGTGCATATAAGGATGGAAAATACCTCCTGCCGCTTGACCTGACCAAGATGGTTTTAGGCGATTAAATCTTTTTTTTATAAATTTTAAGCGTTGGAGAAAGTCTCTTCAATAGCGGATTCAGCGATACCGATAATTCTTCAAGAAAATTTTCTTCAATAGATTTTTTCACGAGTTGACAATCTCCAATTGCTCTGAATGCCCCATTAGAAAACCTAATTTAGATACCGTGCCTATTTTTACATATGAGTATAAGAAATCCCGGAATTGCAAATTTTGGAGTGACGGTTATTCAGTCCAGACACACAGTCCGTAAATTCAAAGATGAGGAAATCCCTACGGAATTTCTCAGAAAATCCTTAGAGTGTGCATCAAAAGCACCGAGCGCAAGAAATGTTCAGCCATGGATTTTTGTTACGGTCAAAAACAAGGCTACTCTTTCAAAAATAGCTGAACTTGCACCCAACGGAAAATTCATTGAAGGTGCGGCGGTAGGTATTTTAATCTTCGGCGAAGCAGCCCATGAATTTGTAGTTGAAGACTGCAGCGCGGCAACTGAAAATCTTCTTCTTGCTCTGCACGCTTACGGATACGGCGGATGCTGGATTGCAGGCGACAAAAAGCCTTACGCGGAAGAGATAAGAAAACTTGCGGCAGTGCCCGATAAATACAAACTCATATCAATCGTTGCGGCAGGTGTTCCAGACGTCGGCGGAATCACACTTAAGGAAAAGAAGAGCCTCGACGAAATAACATTCGAAGAGAAGTTTGCTTAATACTTCTTTCTTTTTTCAATTTCTTAATCATCATTGTGTGAAATTACTTACATCAGATACAGTCTAACAGTTGATTGGGATATTTTAACTAATTTTAGATTGTAATTTGTTGACATTGGGGTGCGTTTCGTTACGCCACGAACATCACACGAAAAATACGAAAAACACGAAAAGAGAGATGTTAGGTTGACTTTAGTTTACATAGCAAAACACGAAATTTAACGAAAAACACAAAATGGTTTCTAAGTTTACAATAATTATCACAAGAATAATTAACAGCAACCCTTTTGTGTTTTTCGTTAAATTTCGTGTATTGCTGTCTTAGATAAAAGTCAATTTGATATTTTTCTTTTCGTGCTTTTCGTTAAATTTCGTGTGGTTTTCGTGGTGTAACAAAATTTGTACACACTGCAACAGAAAACTTAGTCTAAAAAATAGTGAAGTACTGTGAAGCAAGGAACATGCGAAAGATATCGTGTTTTGCTATTTTCAGGAAACACTGCTTAACTCATATTCTAAGTTTTATGTTGACGGGTGGTGAGTTTCGCGGTGAAACAAAAAGCGCCCCAATATCAACAAATTATGATTTTGAATTAATTTAAATATCAGATTCCACCATTGGACAGACTTTGTAAGTATTTTCGAAATCTGCAAACAAAATATAATCAGTCATAAAAAATAATCGTCAACGCTTATTTTCTAACACGCTTCTTTTTTACGCCGAATTTTTCTTTTAAATTTTTAGCCTTGTCAGGAACTTTTGCGCCCGATGCTTCACCAGCAATCAAACGGCAGAAACTTTCTTTTCCGAGAAGAAGATTGTATGCGTTCTGCTTCTGATTGAATCTTACAAGAACGGAATCTATTGCAACGACCGAACCGTAGGAAGCTGTTAAAAGCGCTTCATGTTCGGGCGTTCTGTGAAACGCAGGCAAAGCCGCGTAAACGGGTAATGCTCCCGTTCCGTCGCAGACAAGATAAAGATAGTTTTTAGCGTCTCCTATGTCGTCTGACATAACAGACACACAGACATGAATACGTTTCTCAAGATGCTTTTTCAGCTGTGAAAGCCTCGCCCTTTTCGCATCGGCAGGAATTTTATATCCGCATTTTCTGTGACCGTCGGTTCTGAGAATTGTATAGGAAAACTTCACATCCGTATTAACAAAAACGAATTTCTCATTCGCTCCGCCAAGAGCAAGCATCAGTTTTGTCGGTTCAATGTCTGCGTATGACTTAAAACTCCAGCATGGATTCACACAGCAGTAAACTCCGCGTATATCATTGCACGGAGCATAAAGTGTCACACCCGCTTTTTTAGCTTCACGCGAAAGACTGCGCAGTTCGGTTGAATTTTCCAAATCCGCAGGCTCGATTAAAATCAGATTGCCGTCAGGCGACAGATGTCTGCTGAGGTTAATTATGAACTCTGTCTTTTTTTCAAAATCAAGCGTGAGTTCGTTAATGATATTTGAGCAGATGATGAGGTCATAAACTCCGTTCGGAATTTTTTCCGTTATGTCGACTGCCAGAGGTTTTTCCGATTTAACTCGCGGACAGATTTTTTCAAGATACTGCGGGACAATTTTATTGTAAGCCTCTCTGTTCGGCTCATATTTTTCAACCGCGGTAATTTCTGCCGTGAGTTCGTCGAAACAGAAAAATGTTTTTGCAACAGCAAGAGCGGTTGTTCCGGGACCCGAACCGACATCAAGAATTTTTACATTTTTCCTCAGCAGACCGGAACATATTAATTCGGAAACAAGTTCCGAAATTTCAAAAACATATCCCGGCATCTGATAAGCCATGTAGCCTAAAACACTGTAAGCTCCTTTGTATGCATTGTTTTTGCGAGCTCCGCCGCTCCAGTACGAATCTTTCTGCGAGATTACGGCGGCTCTGATTTTTTCCAGAACCGTTTCATCTTTCCAGGATTTTCCCGTGACGGATTCTATATATTCAAGCGTGATTTTTTCTAAAAAGTCATCGTCTCTTTTTTTCAGAAAAAGCGACAGACGCTTAATCTCTTCTTCCGTCGGGACGTATCTTGGATTTTCCATAAAATCAGTAGGGGGTGAAGAAAGTTCCGTCTTTGCGTTCAACGTCGAGTTTGGTCTTAACTGCTTTGGATGAAACAATTCCCGAGTTGCCGCTTTCGTCGATAATTCTTACAGTGAAAGGCATCTGACAGTTTTTAGCTTTTTCAATGTCTGCGAGAATTTCTTTTGCGCGCTTTGTTTCTTCACCGTCTGACGCGCGGACAGCTGTTCTCACTCCGTCTTCGGCGCGCTGCAGAACTCCTTCAATGTTTGAAACAAACGCTTCACAGGCAGGACCTGGCATAATATTTATTCCGAAGTCGGGGAGGTCGATTTCTCCCTGAGAACTGCGAACCACTCTTGCGTTGAGGTCTTCGGGCGTTTCCGCTTTCAGTTCCCATGAACACGGCTCACGCTCGTTTAAAAGCATTGTGTCGACGAGTTTAAATCCGCATTTGGAACAGACCGCGCTGATTAACAATATATCGGAAAAATAGGGAATATTCTCCGTGTCGTAGATGTAACCAATCTCTGTTCCGCAGTCGGGACAGGGATTAAGTATTACCTGGCGCATCTGATATTAGTTTCCGCAGATTTTCTCGCGGGAGATGCGAACACCTGTGGGCACTACAATTACGTAGCGCTGGTCTCCAAGACCTATGATGTCACCGTTTACATCTTTTGATACCGCTCTTAAGTCGCCCATTACACGGTCGAACATTATTTTGTCGAGCTTAAGTTTGCTGATGTCGACAATGACGATGTTGCCGTTGTAAATCTCGTCTTTAATGCGCGGGCAGTCTTTTATGTCTGTTACGCTTGCGATTTTGACATACATTGCGGCCATTTCGCTTTCGCCGGCTTTACCTTCATATGCCTGAAGGTCGAGCTTCATGTATGTGTCTTCTTCTGAGGAAGTTTTATCCTTCGAACCGAATACTCCGTCAAGAAATCCCATATGTGAAGATAGTTTGGTTACTGGAATTATAAGTTTATCTGTCTGTGTCTCTCAGACAGAACTTATACACCTGAGGTAATAATATCCCGATGCGAAAAAATATTGCTCATCTTGGCTAAGCTAAATCTTTTCGCAGCAATACAAACTTAGCTGAGCAATTTTTTTTATTTGCGTTCGCAGTTCACTTTAGTATTGTTCAGAGTTCAAGATTCCAGAGTTCGTCGCCGACGTAGTGAAGATTTTTGGCTGCCTTGCCTTTTTCAAGCGCACGAAGTTCGGGCGCATCATAAAGAGGGATTACAACAGCCAGAGGCTTGTCATGGCTTTCGTCAACGACAAGCGCGGGTTTGTTTGCTTTTACATCGTCTGAGACTGATACAATTCCGGGTCTCATGACATCCGCGCCGTTTATGACATAAGGAATTGCCCCCATGTCAACCGCAATTCTTCTTCCTTTAAACGGACGTGCTATTGCACCGCGCAGTGTGGGAAAAGCCCAGTCGTCTTTTTCAATGACGAGCGGCTTTTTGTCTATTAGGTATATATTAAACTTTGAGGCAGTTTCTGCTATCTCTATCATTTTTGAGGAGTAGAGTTTAGCTTCGTCGCCTATGTTTTCTTCAAGCTTCAAAACGAGGGAGGAGAGTTGACCTTTTTTTATCGCGTGGCGTTTTTTTATTGTGAGTTCTACCATGTGTAATTTTTATTTGGCGGGAGAAATTATAAACATATATTTTAAGATTTTATTTTTCGTGTGCGGGAACGATAGTAATTCCGCACCTCAGCCGAAAAGATAGACAAAATCTTGTCCAACGGATTTTTTACGATTGGACAATCCCAAAGTTATATCCAAAATAATATCTACTTTCCATACCCATTCATATGTTATCACTAAACAGGTGAACTTATGGAATTTAATGGCGTAACTATCGACGACACATATGCAGAAGGATTTCCTGTCTGGGCTGCACGTGTAATTATCACAGCGGTCACAAAAGACTGGGCATTCAAAGCAGCAACTGAAGCAACAGGATTTGCAACATCCACAATCGGCTGCCCGTGCGAAGCAGGAATTGAGAGATTCATCCCGCCGGAGCACACACCCGACCACAGACCCGGATATGCAATTCTTATCTGCTGCGGAAAGAAAGCACTCAAAGAGCAGGTCTTAGAGCGTGTATCAGAGTGTATCTTAACAGCACCGACAACCGCAGTCTTTAACGGACACGCGGGTGAAGAGGAAATTATCCCGATTAAACTCCACTTCTTCGGCGACAAGTTTGAGAAGAAGGTCGAAGTCGGCGGAATCCAGTGCTGGTCAATCCCAATTATGGGCGGAGACTTCATTGTTGAGGAAGAAATCGGAGCAATCAAAGGTGTTGCCGGCGGTAACTTCTTAATTATGGGCGAAACACAGATGTCAGCCCTCGTTGCAGCGGAAGCAGCAGTTGATGCAATCAAAGGTGTTGCGGGAACAATCACCCCGTTCCCGGGAGGAGTTGTTTCATCAGGTTCTAAGGTAGGTTCACTCTCCTACAAGTTTATGAACGCTTCAACCAACGAAAAGTTCTGTCCGACTATCCGCGCAGAAGTTATTGCAAAGGGTCTTGAGACCGAGATTCCGGAAAACGTTAAGGCAGTTTACGAGATTGTCATCGACGGTGTCTCCGAAGATGCGGTTAAAGAAGCAATGAAAGCAGGTGTTCAGGCAGCCGCAAGAGTTCCGGGCGTTGTAAGAATTACAGCAGGTAACTACGGCGGTAACCTCGGTCCGTTTAAGTTCTACTTAAAGGACTGCATCTAAATTTTTTTTTGAAGACAACGGTTTTAAAAAACAGAAAAAATTATTGTGTGAAGTATTCAGTCCTAATAGGCTGACCGTTTTGATAAATTTCTGTTGCGGATACTGCTGTGATTGTAAGCTTTTCTCCGTTAACGGTCTCGGTTACTTCGGTTGATTTCAGTGTGAACACAACTGTTTTTCCGTCCGGGTTAATTGTAATCGGGTTGTTCTGATACTGCTTGATGATTTTCGGAACGACATCATTTACAAGTGCGGCATCGTAGCTGTGATAATTGTCCTTGTATGCAATCTTCTGATTTCCAGAAAGGACACCGTTTGAGTTTGTTATGTCGTACGTTGCAACGTATGCGTCAGTTGTAATTGTGTAGTGAGACGCTCCGCCGGCTTGGGATGTCGGTTCTGCCGAAGGAGTTGACGGGGCTGTACATCCTGCAGTGATTACTACTGCAGCAAGCAGTAACGAGAGTAAGAAAAATAACTTCTTCATAATTGTATTGTGTGTTTTATTTGGTGATGAATTTTTTTAATCGGAAGCTATGTTCCGCTGATTATAATTAGGAATGTTTTTACTCTATTATATCTTAAATATCATCGTATGGCATTTAAGAACGTGGTTTTAATCGGCGGAGGAGTACTCGGAAGCCAGATTGCGTATCAGACCGCATATGCAGGATTCAACGTAATAACGTATCTCAGAAGCGAAGCTTCTATTGAGAGAACAAAGCCTAAAGTAGACAGACTTCATTCTATCTACGTCTCGGAACTCAAAGCGGCAAAAGAACACGGAGGAGCTGTAAGCAGAGGTCTTGTGTTCAACGAAAAAGACATGTCCAAAGTCGATTTTGATGCTCTGATTAAGAAGGCGGATGATGCATATAAGAATATGCAGTATGAGACCGACCTTGCAAAAGCCGTCAAAGATGCAGACCTTATTATTGAGGCACTCGCGGAAGACCCGAAGATGAAGACTGAGTTCTATGCGAAGATGAAAGACCTTCTTCCGGAAAAAACAATTATTGCGACGAACTCGTCGACGCTTCTTCCAAGTATGCTTGCAGCGTCAACCGGAAGACCGGAAAAATTCCTCGCACTTCACTTTGCAAACGATATCTGGAGAGGAAACACAGCAGAGGTAATGGGACACAGCGGAACCGATAAGAAAGCATATGATGCGGTTGCTGATTTTGCGGTTGAAATCGGTATGATTCCGCTGAAACTTAAGAAGGAGAAGGCAGGATATATTCTTAATTCCATGCTTGTTCCGTTCCTGAGTTCTGCACAGGCGCTTTTGGCTGACGGTATTTCGGATGTGGAGACGATTGATAAGACCTGGATGCTTGCAACAGGCGCACCGCTTGGTCCGTTCCGTATTCTTGATGTTGTCGGTATTACTACGGCATACAATATTGTCAGTATGTCTCCGGGGGCTGATGATGTTTCGACAACTCAGGGCAGGATTGCGAAGCTGCTGAAAGAGGAATATATTGATAAGGGCAAGCTCGGTATAAGTACGGGCGAAGGGTTCTATAAATATAAATAATTTTTTTGGTATTTCTATTTTTTTTAATCCGCATCAATTAGAGGAAGAACCAAAACTTTGTCTAATTAAAGCCGCAGCTAAGACGATAAAAATTAGTGAAGTACAGGTTTGGTTTTGTATGGGTGTTGTGTAAATACCGTTAATTCTGGCTTATTTTTCTGATTTGGGTGTTGTTCACAGATATTCGGGTTCTTTTCAGACGATGAAACACCTTGCCGGTTGTAGATAGCGGCTTAAAATCGTTCTGTGTAAGTCAATGGAGGTTCGAGATATATTGATACTTTTGATTATTTTTTGTCGTCTTTGTAGTAGTTCGCACAGTACAGACACGCAGTGTTCGTCTGAGGGGATTTTATGATGGAGAGTTCTTTTTTCCACCCTCATTATATCCTGCACAGTTATCGATTAGTTTTATTTCGGCTAAGTTGGGGCTTCGCTTCGCAAGTTTTCAACTTGCTCGGCTGAGGACGCTAAAGCGTCCCGCCTACGATAATCTCTCCGCTCAGCGTTGATAGGAATTTATTAGAAGTTCGGCTCACTTCGTTCACCTCACAAAAACAAACCGCAAATCTCACAAGTCTTCGACTTGCTCGGTCTTAGTCGCTTCGCTCCCTCGACTTACGCAAATCTCTCGGCAATCGCATTTTTCTTACGCTCGGTCGCGCCTTCGGCTATCGCCTCAGCCAATTCGCTCCCTCGCTTGAAAAAGTTTGCAAGTCAGAGACTTGCAAATTTGGCAAATCTTCGATTTGCACAAATACTGCCGACACTTCTTCGGAGTTATCTTATTTTATTTTGTCTTGTGTTCTCTTACCCCCCCTAACAGCCTGCCGCGACTTGAGCGGCTCGGGGTGGGGGAATTCGCGTCAGCGAACTTCCCCTGCCCCCTATTTATCTCCCGCACCGTCTGAATTTACTTCCCGACATAATTTCCAATCCGCCCGCAAAAATCCCCTGCATGTGATATTGTCTAAGTTTTCTGCTGCAGTGTGGATACATTTCGTTACACCACGAAAATCACAAAAGGATTGCTGTTAATTATTCTTGTGATTATTATTGTAAACTTAGCAAGCCCAATGTCTTGCTCAGCTAAAGATGCTAAAACATCTCGCCTCAACTGAGAAACCCAATGGTTTCCGCATTGGACAGCCTCAACACAGCACAAATCATCAGACAAAAAGTTTT
>JAUNXW010000164.1 GCA_030539595.1 Methanocorpusculum sp.
GGCTGACGGGCGCGTTCATTTCGCGCTCCAGTTCGGCGGCGCGTTCCTCGCGCTCGATGGCGTGGCCGAGATCGACGACCTCCTGCTCCATACGCTCGTATTCGGCGGTGTCCTCGGCGCTCATCAGACCGTTTTCGGCGGTGTGCGAGTCCAGAAACGCCTTAGCCTTGTCCCAGATGTCGCTGCGCTTTTGGCGCATGTCAAGAATCTTACTCATTGTGGTGTCCTCCTCGATTGCTCCGCTTTGCGGGCATAATTAAGCCCAGCCGCTTTCGCAGCTGGGCGACGGGAATGCCGGGTTCTTCCGGCTGTTCGGGCACGGCAGGCGTTTCCTGCGGGTCGATGGGGTCTTCCAGTGCATTGGGTTCCTCCGGCTCAGCCGGTGGCGCTGTCCCGCCCGTATCCACGGGCATCGCGGCCTGCTCATCGGCAGGCGGTACAGCTGATGTATGATCATCGCCCGGAGAAGGAGTGGCTTCAGCCAGAGGGTTTTCCTCGGTCGGGAGCGAGGCTTCCGGCGCGGGACTTACCTCCTGATTTTGAAGCGCGTTCTTCACGGGGCGGGACAGCTGGGGCGTATGGCGATCAAACCACGCCTGTACCTTTTCCTTGGCTTCCTTGAGATCGACGATGCGCGACTGATCGCTGTTTGCCACCAGACCAAACTGCTCGTCGTCCACGATGCTGTCAATGAAGCCGTTGGAAAGCGCGGATTGCGCGTCCATCCAAGTGGTAGCCGTCATCATGGCGGCGATATCCTCGCGCTTCTTTCGACAGCGCTTGCCGTAAACGTTGAGGATGGATTCTTTGCAGGCGCGCAGGAGATCAATCGCGCCCATCAGGTCGCGTTCGTTTCCCCAGGCGACGGTGCTGGGATCGTGGATCATCCACAGCGAACCGAGCGTCATTTCCAGCTTGTTCGCCGCCATGGACAGTACCGTGGCTGCGGACGCCGCCGTGCCGGACACGGTGAGCAGTACTTTGCCGGGATAGGCGCGGATATCGTCGTACATGCGGGTGGCAGCGTTGCAAGAGCCGCCGTAGCTGTTCAGGCGGATATGCACGTCGTCCGCGTACTCGTTGTTGGCTCCATAGAGCGACTCATGGAGCGATTCGGGCGTGATCTCGTCCCCGAACCACACCTCGTCGTCGATGTAGCCGTTCAGATTGATTTCCCTCAATGGCGTTCCCTCCGTTTCATAGGTTTCTGGAAAACCCAGAAGTAGCAGTGGTATTTGCGGGCGTGCTTCTGGTTGCGCTGCCAGTTGGCAATCAGGCGAGTTTTGGCAAGTAGGATGAACAGGTCGAGCGCTTCAAAACCGATGTCCCGCGCCCATTCGAAGATGGAGCAGTGCATCATGTACTGCTTGCCGCCGGATACCTTATCCTGACATTTCATCACCAGAACGCCGCCCGGTTTCAGGACGCGCCACGCTTCCTGCAGCGTAGCCTGATAGAGATCATTAAGCTCGGTCTCGGAAGCGCACACGCTGAAGCGGCGGTTGATTTTATTGCCGTCCGGCGTCTTGAGCGACTCGCCCGTAGTGGCGAGGAACGGCAGATCGACCATCATGCTGGCAATGGACGAATCCGGCAGCGGCAGCGCACGGCAGTCCGCTTCGCGCACACCGTCGCAGGTTGGGCGAATATCGAAGCAGAGCGACGGGCGGGCAATCGTCCCTGAACGATAAAACCCACCCTGCGAGAAGGTGGGATCGAGTTCAAAAGCGCCGGATGGGATGTACAGTTGAATAATCCATGACAGGATTTCGTCCTGACTGTAGGAAACCGAGCGGATGGGCGACCAGCTATTCGGCTGCATATTCCGTTTCCGTTGCCCACGCGATACCGGCGAGAATAAAAAAGACACACGGGACAGCCACGCTGTTATGTGAAGCTTCACATAACAGCGTTTGTGTAAACTGCGTGCTTATGTTAATGCAGGGTATCGTATGGGCTGAAAACACTGATCTTCACTGAATTCAGCTTTACATAATGCGCCGAATCAAGCATAATGGATAGCACACTATAGGAAGGAAACTATCCATTATGCAAATTTCGGAACTAATCACAAAGGCCACCTCCAATCTACATGAGCTGGACTACTCGCCGCGAACGGCAGCATATTTCGAGAGCACGTGGAATCAGTTCGAGAAATTCTGTGCAGTTCAAAATATCACGGAGTACAATAATTCTCTGTGCGATGTTTTCCTTCGCGAGTTTTCGAAGTCGAAGAATGAAGATTCTTACTTCAAACCCGCAACTCTACAACGGAAGAAAGGGATACTGAAGATGCTCGATACCTTCTGCGCCCAAGGTAATTGGGTAAAAGGCCGGGCACTTCAACCTCAACCGCTACCATTGAATTTTGTGGATTTCCTTAATGCACAGGACGCTGCGCTTGTAAAGAGAGCCTATTCACAGTGTTCTCGCGAAACAGTGCGTGAATTTTGCGAACGATTTATGCGCTTTTTAGTAGACCAGAACATAGAAGCGCTGAGTCAACTGACATATACACATATATCGAACTATCTTCTCCAATTCAATGGTCATGCCAAAAGTACAGTAAGGTGTGAATTATCTCGGTTAAGACAAACGCTTAAGTCGATGTACCTATTGCAATACACGACGGATAATCTCGCTACATACATCCCATTGTATCATTTTGGTCAGGCGGACAGCATGGCAAAGATATGGAAATCGGATGAACTGGCGAGGTTGGTCGATACTGTCGATAACGCAAGCGCCAAAGGCAAGCGTGATATGGCATATATCATGTTTGCCTCCGAACTTGGAATGAGGAGCACAGATATACGCAATCTAAAGCTATCGGATATCGATTGGGAAAAGTGCTGCGTTACTTTTGTCCAAAGCAAAACCGGAAAGCTTAATAATCTGCCTCTAAGCGAAAAGCTCGGCTTAGCGATCATCGATTATATGCGTATGCGTCCTCAAACAGGCTCGTCCTTCCTATTTGTCAATCTGACTCCTCCCTATGGTCAGATGGCTCGATTTAACGGAGAGTTTCAACGTTATGTACGGCGAGCGGGTATCCATGTCGAACCGCAAGCACATCATGGGTTACACTCGCTTCGAGCGACCTTAGCTACCAGACTTACGGAAAATGATGTTGCTGCGGATGTCATCGCTCCATTTCTGGGACATTCGGATGAACATTCGCTGCATCGCTATATCAAGTTAGATATAGAGAATCTACGAAAATGCGCATTGTCGTTTGAAGATGGTGAATTGATATGAGCAAATCGTATGAGTACCGCAGTATACTTGCTC
>JAUNXW010000032.1 GCA_030539595.1 Methanocorpusculum sp.
AAAATGACAGATGCATGAATGAATTATCTGCAGCTCCTGTTTCTTTCAGGTGCGCATCAAGTTCCGCAAGTTTTCCGCAGAGTTCTTCGCAGGTCAAATCAGCCATAAGACCGCCGATTTTCAGCGGAAGAACAGTCGTTTTTCCGCCGCATACAACACTCATTCCACCGCCGCAGTCGGCTATTGCTTTGACCGCCTCAAGAATTTCGGAATCAGTTGCGCCAGCTGCGATAATATTATGCGCATCGTGCGCAATTGATGTAGCAATTGCTCCTTTCTTAAATCCGAAACCTTTCACAAGTCCGACTGCAATATCTCCTGTTCTGTATCTGTCGATACAGACCACTTTGCTTACTCCGTAATCGTATTTTGTTCCAATGAGTGATTCTGTTGCGACCTCATTTTTGATGAGCCCGATAATTTTTAATTTTCCTTCTGGCAGTGCCAATTCATCCGCAGAATAATCTCTTACAACCACCTTCGGCGAAACAAAATTCTTCGTCAGCTCCTTTGTGTCTGATAACGCAAACTCTTTCACGTTGACTCCGTTCTTGTAAACTTCCGCTATTGAGAACTCCTCTGATTTATCAAGAACACAGAAGTCGGCAATTTTTCCGGGAGCAATTATTCCTCTGTCGTTAAGCCCAAAACATTCAGCCGCCGAAAGTGTCGCGCATCTCAAAACAAGGTCAAGATTTGCCCCGTTTCTGCACGCAACGCGGATACAGTTGTCAATTGAGCCTTCTTTTTTAATTAAGTCCGCGTGCTTATCGTCAGTTGCAAAACAACAGCGCGACTCTGTACTGTCATCAATCACTTCGGAAAGCGCGGCAACATTTTTAGCCGCTCCGCCTTCACGCGCTAAAATATACATCCCAAGCTCGATTTTTTCACGCGCTTCATCTGCTGTTATACATTCGTGTTCAGTTCTTATACCGTGCGAAATGTATTCGCAAAGAGCATCTCCGGATAACTGCGGCGCGTGCCCGTCAATGTGTTCAAATATTGAAAGCTTTGCAAGAACAGACGGGTCTTTTGCCAAAACACCCGGATAGTTCATCATCTCACCGAGCCCCAGGACCTTCGGATTATTTTTGTAGCGCGCTATGTCTTCGGCTGTTAAAACCGCCCCGCCGACATCAATCGCGGTAGCTGGAACGCACGAAGGAACCATAAAAAAAATATCCGCGGGAGATTTTTTTGAGTTCTCAATCATAAAATCCACCCCGTCCGTTCCCGCGACGTTTGCGATTTCGTGAGGGTCGGCAATAACTGTTGTCACTCCGTGAGAGGCGGCAAGTTTTCCGAATTCCGATGGGACAAGGAGCGTGCTTTCTATATGTATGTGAGAGTCGATAAGCCCGGGAATAACCCTTGCGCCGCTGAAATCTGTTATTTTTTCGGCAGTGAGTGCGTGAGGTCTGCTGATTGTTATTATTTTTCCGTTTTCAACCGAAAACGAGGCAGGTTTCCATTCACGTATTACTGGGTTGTATAAAAGCAGATTGTCGAATACTTCCATTGATATTATATTACATCGACATATTTTATGAACCCTGTGATTCTTTTGTGAGGCTCTTCTTTTTCGAGGATGTAGATGAATATTTTATATTTTCCCGAGTTTAGTATTACAGGCATTTTTGAGATTGTTGTCTGACCTTTTCCGAAGTCGGCAATAAATGACTGCATGGGCGCTGCAGATGTAGACGAGAAGAGCCCGTCTTCTTTGAATACTTCATACTGTATCCATGCGGTAAGAGGCTGGTCTCCGCTGTAAGTGAATTCGGTTGTGAGAATTCCGTTTGAGTATACCGGCTCTTTGGCTTCTATCTGCGGGGTTGCGGAGAATACTAACAGTATTACTATGATTCCCGCAATCAGCAGAAGAAAACCGCCGAGGTATAGATTTCTCATACTTACAGGGTCTTTCATTTTCAGTCTAACCGTTCTACCGTTACTTTTACTTTGTCGCCGGATTTTAGTCCGTGACCTTTGGGAACGTCGATATTAAACCAGAGGTCGCCCTGCTGAGCCATGAGACAGTCTTTTCTGCCTTCGATGTCGGCGACAAATTCTAAGGTTTCCACTATCTCAGCTATTTTTTGTGCCATAATTAAATAAGGGTATTATATGGTAAATAAGTTTATCCTTCAGGTTGCTTAAAAAACTACAACTCCTCAGACTTCCTTCCCTTCTTTCCGCCGTTCTTCTTACGCATGCGTTTGATAACAGCCACATTAATCACAATCACAGCGCAGAGCACAAGAATAATCACCGCACAGACAAGAATAATCTGCTCGTAATAATTCGAAAGACTTGGGAAAGAAATCGTAATATTCGACGAAGTCGGCGACGCGGAAACTGTCGGAGAAGCCGTTGACGTTTTAGTTTCGGTTGGAGAAATCGTCTGCGTTGCTGTAGCCGTCTTAACGGTTGTCTGCGTTGAAACAGGAGTTAAATCCGCATAATTGTATGCAATATTCAAAACGCTTACCGACTCCTTATAAATAGTATCCGCATCAGGATTTCCTCCGCTGTTGAATGAAGAAAGAGCTGTATTATATGCATTCTTGACCCCCAGATTTGCCGCAGTAAGAAGTGCCGCCTCATTTGTCTGACCGTTTGAATTAAGTTTGGAAATCGTACCTTCAACAGTATCTATATTTGATTTAGTGAGCGCAAGAATCTTTTCCGTAACTGCCCTGTCTGCTGAATTAACATTTTTTTCAGCCTCTGTAAGTGCATTTATCGCGTTTCTGAAATCAGCCGTTCCGTAAGATTCTGCCTTTGAAAGCGCGTCAGCTGCAGAAATCGCATACTGACTTGCTTTTGAAAAGTCTCCGCTGTATAATGAAATCCTGTGTTTGACCGCCGAAAGTTTATTATTCTGGGCAGAAATATCATTGGATAAATCAGCAGTATTATATACAGTCTGCTGAGGCGTCGAATATTCTCCAAGTTCGTTTGTGCCGTATTCCTCCTGCTTAACATTCATCACACAGATAGAGCTTCCGCCCGAAGCAGATGAAACAGATCCCGTGAGATTAATAATCAGCGTAATCTTCTGCTGATATCCGAGCAGATAACCAGATATTGTATTTACGCGGTTCGTGTTCGTTCTGTTCGTAATCTCATGACCTCCGCTGATTACATGAGTTTTCCAGACCGGAGTTACAAGTTCTGTTGTGAGAATCAGGTCATTGCCCATTTCCATAGCGCCTGCGGCAAAAGTAATCACCATAGAAGCTTCAACGGATTCTCCCGTTCCCAAAACACCGCTCGGGTTAACGACAGCCTCCTGCTCTATTTGAAAAGCCGAGACACCGCTTACGCAGATTAAGCAAAGCGCCAGAGCCAAAAATACAGATAATATCTTTTTCATCTGATTATTAAATACGCTTACAAAAATAATAAACATGTATCATATCCCATATAATAATTAGATATGAAAAACCCCTTCCATGTAATGATAATACCCACACTCGGCTGTCCCGGGCGGTGTAAATACTGCTGGAGTTCTGACGTCAATTCGCCCAAGATGTCAACAGACACCGTTAAAGACATCATTGAGTGGCTCAAACCAATGAAAGATACAAGGGTGACTTTCACTTTTCACGGCGGCGAACCTCTTCTTGCAGGCGCGGATTTTTATAAAACAGTTCTGCCGATGATTTCAAAAAATCTCGCGCATCTTTCGCCTGAGTTTGCGATGCAGACAAATCTCTGGCTCATGAACGATGAACTTGCAAAAATTCTTGCGGAGTATAAAGTCCCGCTCGGTTCTTCAATAGACGGGCCTAAAGAACTTACAGATTATCAGCGGGGTGACGAATATTTCAAGCGGTGTATGGAAGGCTACCGCATTGCGAAAAATCACGGGCTTACTGTTCGATTCATCTGCACGTTTACGAATTCTTCCGTGAAGCAAAAAGAAGAGATTGTAAAATTCTTCGAGGAGCAGGGCTGGGATATGAAACTTCACCCCGCTCTTCCCTCGCTTAAAAGCGATAATCCTAACGCTTGGGCTTTGTCTCCGGAAGAATACGGAGACCTCTTAGTTTATCTTCTGGATAATGCCTGCACTAAGCCTGATTTTGATATTATCAACATCAATGATTTATGCCGCTGCGTTTTCACACGTTCGGGAAGTGTGTGTACTTACGCGGATTGTATGGGGACAACTTTTGCCGTAGGTCCTGACGGAAATATTTATCCCTGCTACAGATTTATCGGGATGTCTGAATGGGTTATGGGCAATGTCAGAAATCATCCGAGTATTGATTCTTTAATGACAAGTCCTGCTGGCTTGAGGATGCTTGCGTTTAAGGATTATGTCGACACTGCGTGTTCTGACTGCGCACATATTTCTTACTGCCGCGGAGGTTGCCCGTATAATGCCATAGCTCCTTCTGGCGGGCATTTAAAAGGCGTTGACCCTCACTGCAGAGCTTATAAAAAAGCCTTTGATGAAATCTGTTCGCGTATGGAAAATGAGATGAATGCAGTTCAGGCTTCTCCTGCGCTGAGCAGAGTTTCGCGTGTGAAAAGGGTGAGTAAGCCTGCGATTACTCCGCTTATGAGACGGATTGTGGAAAAATAATTTTTAGGTTGTTCAATTGCGATTTTAATAGACAAACTTGTCCAACAGATTTAATCACGATTGAACATCCTAAAGAGAACAAGAACCAATCTAAAAAAATCATATCCTATTAAAACACAATAATAATTATCAATGAATCTCCTCGATAAATCCGATTCACAGGCGCGTGATTTTATTTACAAAATCTCAGACGACCTGATTTCAGCAGAATCAGCCTCGCACGCAGCAGAAATAATCGGGCGGGCTCTTTCCAAATACACAATATCTGATTTACAATACATAGGCGGGCACATAAAACTCGAAGTTGACAAACTTCCAAACCCTTATAAAAATCAGTACAGACCCTACTCGACTTATCTTCTGGATAAATACGGCGAAGTAATCTCAAAATTCAGAAAAGGCAAAGGGTGTAATTTTTACGAAGCTAACGACGCTGAGCTTTGGAAAAAATATTGGGAGGATTCCAAGCTCTGCTGTTTTCAAAAATCCTACGACGAAAAATATTCAATTCTAATAGGTAATATGCCACTTCGTGCATTTTTTTACAGACTTGTTTTCGGTCACGTAATGTTTCTCGAAAAAGGTCTGGGACATCCGGTGGGGCTTCCATTTCCGGGAGGATTCAAAGTAAGACAGGAAGGAAAAACAGTTTACTGCCCGATTCGCGACAAAGAAAAAGATCTCCCCGAAGCATTATGTAATTACTGTCCTGCAGAACAAGACCCCGAATACAAATAAATTTTAGTTTCGCGGTCAAATTTATTTTAATGTCCCCTTACAAAGCCGTACTTTTCGACATGGACAATACGCTTCACAGCCTTTATGATGCACGTTTTGCCGCAGCCGACTGTGTTATGGCTTACAAGGGAGTTTTTCCGGATTTACATTTGTTTTCACTGAATCGAGACAATCCTACACTTCTTGAAAAATCTGTGGGTCAGTATATCTCTGAAAACAATCTCAACGGAGAGGCTGAATGTATCTGGCTCTATAAAGCCGCAGAACTATTCTGCGTCAGGGAATACGAGGGTATGAGGGAGGTTCTGAATACGTTGAAAAATGCCGGCGTTAAACTTGCGGTAATTTCAAATGCAGACCCGATTTCATCGAAAAAGAGGCTTGAGTCTCTTGAGTTTACTGAGTTTTTTGATATTGTTGTAAGCCCTGAGACCTTCGGCGTAAAAAAACCTGACCCGCAGGTTTACATAAAAACAATAGAGGCTCTCGGAGTTTCAGCAAATGAATGCGCTATGATAGGTGACAGAATAGATAGAGACGTAACGCCGCCAAGAGAACTTGGGATTTTCGGAATTCATGCGTGGTATGGTTCTCTTGATGAAAAAGACAGCGTGTGTTATGTGAACAGACCGGAAGAAATTCTCAGGGTTTTGGGTTTAGAGCCGGTTCAATAACGGGTTTGGCATACAAATTAATCTATGGATAATTTTTGTATTGTGATTTTCGTGATGTGCCATGCACTAAAAAATTTTCAACAAAACTATCTCCAACATATTCAAACGACGATTAAATAACCTCTATTTAATGAGTAACAAATCAACTGTTTTAATACTTAACTGCACTAATATGTAAGAGAACTTAAGGGCTCGTATATCAGGGGTAGATAGCTACGTTCGCAACGTAGATGCCGCGGGTTCAAATCCCGCCGGGTCCATTATTATTTTCTCTTTTACAGCGCAGATGCCGCGAACGCAAGACTCTGATGAGCCTTGCTTTACTGAGGTCACTTCGTGACCCGTTGTTCAAATCCCGTCGGATTCATTCTAAAAAAAATTATTTTTTCTTCTTTACAATACCCACAGGCTTGACATCATTATCAATCTCAACTTCAGTCCCGATTAAATAAGCATTCATTCTGTCAATTGCCTCACGGTTGTGAGTATCATAAGCCGCCGCCTTCTGATAGCACGTGTAAGCCGTATCTTTGTCGCCGCGCAAATCGTAAACCTTGCCGAGCTCCGTAAGAGCCTTGGAATCTCTCGGTCTGGTCTCAAGATGGGCTGAAAGAATCTTCAAAGCGTCATCATATTTTCCCGCACGGCGCAAATCAATGCCGTTTTCAACCGCATCCCATTCATTAGCCGAGCGCCTCTTAGGCGGCGGAATAAATTTATTTGCCTCCTGTTTTTTGCGCTCGATTCTCTCCTCCATCTCCTTTGTCGCACGCTTCGGCTTCTTCTCTTCGGCTTCATCCGAAATTCTCTCGCGGTAAAGTCTCATACCGCTTCCCTTACCGGCTTCGGCTCTGCGCTTTTTATCGTGCTCGTGTTTCGTCTCCGCGTTATCCGCTTTCTTCTTTGCAACCCACGCGGGCTCGGATTTCTGCGGTGCACGATTATCCTTAATCCACTCAACCTCCTTCTTCTCGTTCGACTTTCTGTCAGCCCTGCGCTTTTCTTTATCGCGCTCCTCCTCCTGACAGGAAAGCTCGGCGACAATCTCAAGCGGGTCATCCATAAGCCTGACAAGTTTGTCGATTTCAAGAAGTCTCTCCATTCCGATAAAATGCTCTGCCATAACTTTTCCGAGCTCTGAAAGTTCGAGAACTCCCCCTCTTTTAACAACAAGTCTGTGTCTTTGGAGTTCGGCAAGCGGGTCGTCTCCTTCACCTACCATTGCCTGACCGATGGAATAAATATCTGCCTCGCGACCTCTTGCGACAACAGAGTTTGCGGCAAATTCTTCCGAAGTCTCTTCAATTTCATAAACAGGAGCGACCTCTTCCATCTCTCCTTTGAGAAGCTGAATTGCAACTTCTTCTTCGGTGAGTTTTGTGTCGCGGGAATAGCAAGCTCCGGGCTCTGCAAGAATTACAACTCTGCCTATATCGTGGTAGTCAGGTCTTCCGGCACGCCCCATCATCTGATAAAATTCCTGAACGGTGAGCCAGTTAATTCCCATCGCAAGAGCGTCAAAGATTACCTGACTTGCAGGAAAATCAACACCAGCAGCAAGAGCGGCTGTTGTTACAACGCAGGCGAGTTTTCCTTCCTCGAACTGTTTTTCAACAGCGCGTCTCTCCTGCGAAGTAAGACCCGCGTGATACGGCGCGGCTGTTTTTCCTATAGCTTCTGCAATAGTATGACATCTGCTTCTGGCGTTTGTGAAAACTATTGTCTGACCTTTGAATCCTTTTGAAGAAACCTTGTTGAATTCTTCAAACACGAGTTTTTTAATACTCGGAATTTTAGCATCCTTTTCAGTGAAAATCAGATGACGTTCAAGCGCAACAGGTCTGTCGGCGTAAGAAACAAGCGCAGCCCCAAGTTTTTTTGCGAGAAGATGAGGCGAGCCTATTGTTGCCGAAAGATATAGGAACTGAGCTTTGGGTGCGATGTATTTCAGCCTCGCAATAAGTCCGTCGAGCCTGTGTCCTCTGTCAGGGTCTTCAAGCATCTGGACTTCATCAATTACAACAGTCCCTATATTTTTCAGATTGTTTCCCTTGCGCAAAAGATTATCTACTCCTTCATAAGTTCCTACAACAATTCCTCCGCCGCTTCCGCGGTTTCCGACAGGGCGCGTTTCAGGCAGATTCACACGCGAAACTCCTGTCATAATCGAAGTCTGGGTTATACTTTCGTATCTTTCGCTGAAACGGTCATATTTCTGATTGGCTAAAGCAACAAGCGGTACAAGGAAAAGCATTCTCCCGCGTTTTTCAATGTAGTTTTTCAGACCCGCCATTTCTCCGATAAAGGTTTTTCCGGAAGCTGTTGCAGCAACGATAAGCAAATCCTTGCCGAACAAAAGTCCTGATTCAACAGCTCTTTGCTGAGCAGGCATAAGAGTTTCGACACCGCAGATATCTACAAATTTTCTCGGAAGCGGAAGATTTTCTATTCTCTCTGTCGGCATCTGCTCGTGAGCCTCAAGGCAGTCAAACATTGTTTTTTTGGTATCAAGCGAATCGGGCTGGAGAATTGCCATTACCATATCCAAATCGCGATACTCTTCGAGCAGATTTTCTATATGTCCCTGCGTTCTCTTGCCGAGTTTTTTGATGTGAGCAAATTCACGTCTCAACTCGCGCTTCGCACAGTCAAGACAGACAAATTCAGATCCGCACCTGATTTTAGTCTCATCGTTAAGGGGCGTGAGCCTGTCTTCAAACATGCAGGTTCTGCACAGAGTTATTTTTTCAAAAGGAATCTGTAGACTTCTTAAAAAATCCTGAAACTCAGGGAGAGTTTCCGTAACTTTTACAACACCGTTAGCGCGCAGAACTGTAATCAGTTCCTTAGTCGGAGTTTTTTGAAGATGCGCAGTGTTTGGTCTGCGGACAAAAAATTCTGATGGACGCATCCCTTTTGAAGTCTGCTCAAGTTCGACAGTTCCAACGTGTTTTATTTTGAAATTTTTGTTATCGTCGCAAAAATATAATTTATATCCCTTTTTCCAGGGCTGAACAATTGTAACCACTTAGTTTTTCACCAGATCGTGAATATTATACGAAAGACCCGCAGTCTCAAGGCGCTTGAGGAAGTCCGTAAACTCTTCGTCTACTATGAGAATCAGGCAGTGCATCCCATGGAAAGCAGCTTCTATTGTTCCTTCCCGCGCGCCGAAATACATATCGGGTTTGATTCCCGCGTTCTTTATAGCCAGATAAGATTCAAGACCGACTGCTGCAACAAGCTCTGTGGATTTTATCATTTCAAGAAGTTTAGGAATTGAAATCATCTTCGACCCGCCTTTTTCAATTCTCGGAACTTTGACAACCTCTATTTTTCCTTCTGTGTGGTCAATTATTCCCGCAAGTCTTGCAACTCCTACGTCGTCGCCGGCGCCCGCATCCGCTGCTACCATACCCATAGCAGACTGAGGCTGTTTGCCTGCGTAAAGCCAGCCGCCTTTCATGTAAACTCCAACCGCGTCGCCCTTCTTTAAATCGCAGTCCGCAATAGCAGCCCACGTAACAATCTGGTGGATAATGTCGCGCCTTACGTGACGCGCGTAAGTTTCAAGCAGCTCGGCATTGTTTAAAATCCATTCAACACCTTTGTGAGTTACGTAGTAGCGCCCGCGGCCTTCTGCGCTGATAAAACCGTCGTCTGCCAAATCACGAACGTATTCGGAAATTGCCTGCGGTGTAACGCACAGTTTTTCAGCGATTTCCTGCTGACGAATTGACGGCTGGTGCTCGGCTACTTCGACAAGAACCTGAAATCTTGTGGTCTCACGCTTGCTTCTTAAGATGTTGTATAATGGATCTTCCGGCATGTTATCAAATCCCTAAACTTATATTGTCTGTGATTCTATAATCCTTTTTGAGTTGAACTCATGCGGTCTGGTAAAATAATTATTCGCGGGATTGTTCAGGGAGTTGGTTTTCGCCCCTTCGTTTACGCCTGCGCGGAAAAATACAATATACGCGGGACAGTCATAAATCACGGAAGCGAAGTCGAGATTTCAGCATTCGGAGAAAAATTCGAAGAGTTTCGTGAAACTGTCTCCAAAGGTCCGAAGATGTCTGTAATTGATTCTGTAGAGGTTGAACCTCTCCATTCGGGAGCGCATGAACCGAAGGACTTCTCAATTCTTCAAAGCAAAGACGGGGCGCGCAGCGGATTTATTCCTTCAGACATAGCAACCTGTGATAAATGTCTTGAGGATGTGACAAATCCTAAAAGCAGATACTACGGATACTGGGCAACTTCGTGCACAGACTGCGGACCGAGATACAGTATAATAAAAGCAGTCCCTTACGACCGCGAAAGAACCGCAATGGAAGAATTTCCGCCGTGTTCTGACTGCACAAAAGATTACGAAAGTCCGCTCAACAGAAGACATCACGCACAGACTATAGCCTGCAAATCCTGCGGTCCAAAACTTTCCTTGTTCAAAGGCGACGGAACAAAAATTGAAACGGACGATATAATAAAAAAAGCCGCAGAACTTCTTGATGCGGGAAATATTATGGCAGTTCGCGGAGTGGGCGGTTTCCATATCTGCTGTGTTGAAAACACTGCCGCGCGGTTAAAAAAATTACTGGGACGCTTGAATCAGTCTCTTGCGGTTATGATGAAAGAAGAGTCGCTCGAAGATTTTGTTGTAACTCCAAGCGCAAGCGAACTCGCTCTTCTGAAAGGTCCTGTTCATCCGATTATGATTTTGGATAAGCTTGATGCTGAGGCGCACTTTGAACTCTCACAGCTTCATAATCTTGGAGTGATGCTTCCATACACCGCGCTTCACTATCTGCTGTTTCAAAAATTAAAATCGCCTCTGCTTGTAATGACAAGCGCAAATGCTCCGGGAACACCAATGATTACCGAAACAAAGGTAATTTTTGAGAAGATGGGAAATACTGTCGATTATGTTCTGACGCATAACCGAGAGATTGTCAACCGCTGTGATGATTCTGTTGTCCGCGACGGATATCTTATCCGTCTCTCGCGAGGTTTTGCGCCTCTTCGAACAAAGTTTGACCTCGGAGCTAAACAAATTTTAGGTGTAGGTCCTGAGCTTAATGCCAACTCAAGCATTTACAAGGATGGATTTTTAATCACGTCGCCTCACATCGGAAACATAAGAAATCCTCAGACAGTCGCATATCTGGAAGAGACTATAGAAAAACTTACAAATCTCACGGGGCTTGTTCCGGAAATTATTGCGCATGACCTTCACCCGCAGTTTTTGAGCACGAGAGCTGCTCACGAGTTAGCTGAAAAATACGATGCTGTTCTTTGCCCGGTTCAACATCACAGAGCGCACATCGCATCCGTTACAACAGAAAACGTAGTCGGAATTGCAATTGACGGTGTAGGATACGGAGACGATGCAACTATTTGGGGCGGAGAAATTTTATCAGGTTCTCCTGAGTTGGGTTACGAAAGAACAGGTCATCTTGAGCCTGTTGTTATGCCCGGAGGAGATTTGGCAACAAAGTTTCCGGAAAGAATGCTTTACGGAATTCTTCCAAATGAAGATACACTTGTGCTTCTTCAGAGCAGAGGATGGGATGATGTTTCTCTGCGCGTGCTTTCGCAGACAGTATCAAAAAAGTTCAACTGCCCGGTTACTACTTCGACAGGTCGTGTTTTGGATGCAGCCGCAGCGCTTCTTGGAATCTGCCGTGAGAGAACTTACGACGGCGAGCCGTCAATGACTCTTGAAGCGTTTGCAGAGCGTGGAGTTGCGCAGCCCGCAGAGATTGTGATTACAAAATCTTCTGACGGCGCGGATGTATTGTCGACTTCTTCAATTCTGAAAGAAGCCGCGGAAATGATGAACGACGGCTTAAATACTTGCGATATTGCGGCATCTGTTCAGTCTGCCCTTGCAAAAGGTATTGCTGAGCTTGCGGTTTTATCGGTTCAGCGCACAGGTTTTCAGAAAACCGCGCTTTCTGGAGGTGTTGCAATTAACCGCTCGATTCGCGAGACTATTATTGAAACTCTTCGCGCGAACGATATCGAGTGTGTAACAAATCCGCGTTATCCTTTCGGAGACGGCTGTATTTCTGCGGGACAGGTGATTACTGCGGGAATTTTGTCGAAGTCTGAGAGGCTTTGAGCCGGATTAATTTCGATAATATTTATTAGGAGTAAATCCTATGTAGTAAGGCACACAGTGCGATGAGGACTCGTGGTCTAGCTGGCTATGACGTCGCCTTGACATGGCGGAGGTCGAGGATTCGAATTCCTCCGGGTCCACTTTATTTTGAACTTCTTTTGACGAAATAACGCATATTTGAGCCTCGTTTACTATGATATTATCCCCTAAACTCAATCTAACGCTGTTTAGGGCTTTGTTTGCGATTTGGGACACGTTTAAGCCCGCATTATGCGCATATTCTAATAAATCCTTCCTGATGTAAACAGTAGTGCGAGATTTCAATTCGCTCTGTTTTTGCTTATTTTTCAATTCGCTCATTTTTCCTTTTCCTTTTTCCACCGACATAACCTTATGTTGTTTTATGTTAAATCGGACGTGTTATTATTCGCGTGATTGGATAATAAACACCATGTTCAAAATATATGGTATGCGGGATTATAAGGGTAATGTTAAAGCCTTCAAAATTAAACTATGATACGGTGGAAAATGGATGTAAAGACCTGTGGAGATGAAGGCGTTATTATCCGTGTTGATGATGATACACTCGGATATATTATTGATTTAGCCTTAGGCTCTGATTCTGATGAATATACCCCTACAGAATATTTCGACTATACTATAGCCTATTGGTGTGATAAGATAGAAGCAGTATGCGATTCTGATAAAATTAGTGAGGTATTTTATGATGAAGGCGGATGTCGTTCTTTTGATGTTACAAATCACCTCACGAAAGGAGGGGCGTTTATTTTGCATGATTGTATCAAAGGAGTTTCTTATGAGTTGACGCGGGATAAACTTCTGGACGGCATTAAGCGGGCGATAGAGGAATTGACGGCGGTATATGATTGCGATACTGAAAATATGATTAATGATGAAGTCATTATTCTTGATTCTGAAAAAAATGTTTACCGCTTGGAGAATATAGATTATCAATTCGCGGACAATGCGGTTCAATTTGCATTATTTAACAACTTGAATTATAACCATTCATCTGTTCGGACGCACGGAATGATAAGGATTTACATCGAAGAATACAGACCATTCACAAACTAAAACCCACAACTATTTTTTTTGTTTCTCTCTCTCTGTTTCGTTGTTTAGATTTTAGTTAGAATCTGGTTAGAATCTATTTTTCGCGTATATATA
>JAUNXW010000165.1 GCA_030539595.1 Methanocorpusculum sp.
CCTGCGAGCGCGAATGGCTTTCCGTCAAAGAAGGCGACTCGGTTCTGTATGTCTGCGACAAGGATTTGTATGTTCTTGCGGGTGTGAATGAGAGCGAGAGTTATTCCGAAATCGAACCTGAAGAAAGTCTTGAGTGAACCCTGGGTTGATAAAACCAGAAGACCTTACTGCAGGGGAGATACCGCATACGTTCCCGTATTTGAAGGATTTCCTTTTGACGAGGAAATCCCGGAACGCATTCCCTATAAGGGACACGGGTATCAGAAACTCGGCGATACAATTCTTATACACGGCGAGATTACAGATGATGAACTCGTAAAAATAATTGAGTGGGAAAAACCTGCGTGTGTTCTTCAGAGCTGTTCACATGAAGGGGTTATGAGAATCCCATGCACAAAAGTTCTTCTCGGAACTCCGCATGATGTAACTTTTTGCGAAGCAGGTATTTCTTATACGATGAACCCGTCGAAAGTGATGTTTTCTCAGGGCAACCGCAACGAGAAACTCAGAATTCGCAGTCTGATTTCACATGGTGAAAGGATTGCGGATATGTTTGCCGGGATAGGGTATTTTACTCTGTCGGCGGCTTTAGCGGGCGGAGAGGTTCACGCGATGGAAATTAATCCGGATTCATATGAATATCTTTTGAAAAATATCAGTTTGAACAATCTGAAAAATATAAGAGCCGAGCCTGGCGACTGCAGGAATTTGTTGGACGGAGTTTACGACAGAATCCTTATGGGACATTTTGATGCGCCGGATTTTCTTGAAAATGCTTTAAAACATGTGCATATTGGAACTGTGCTTCACGTTCACGGGCTTGGAGAACGTTCTTCTGAGATTTTAAAAACTGTTGACAATGCAGGGTTTTCGTGCGAAATAACAGAGAGGGTGGTTAAGAAATATTCCGCAAATCTGAATCATAATGTATGGGACGTAAAAATTGTTTGATAGGGCATTTTGTAAATCTGCAAAATCTCTAATTTTTTATCAGAGCAGATATTTTAGACAAAAGAGGTTCTGTTTCCTTATCAATAATTTCCCAGATAATCAGCATGCTTACCGTAAAGTATCCATGAATCAAACGGTTTCTCGTGTCGGTTAATTTTCTCCAGGGAACATCAGTATGATTGTTTTTAAATTCGGCAGAGATATTGTTTGCGGCTTCTCCGATTACTTCAATACTTCTTATTACTGCTCTTTGTTTTATCTTATCGTCAATCAGTGACTCATATGTTGTTGTTTCGCGAATTTCTCTGAGAAATGAGAGTTCATCAAAAATATGAATGAGGTAGAGTTGATTCTTATCGTCCGTCATACAAGCACCACTTCTTTTGAGATTATCTGTCTGAGATACGGACTTATTCCATCATCGGGGATTAAATCCACTTTCTTTGAAAAAAGATTTTCCAAATAGTCCGCAAGGTCGAGAAAATTATCCAATGATACCTTACCGGTTTGAAATGAGAATACAATATCCACATCAGAATCCGGCAAATCCTCTCCGCGTGCAACTGAGCCGAATATACCTATGGTTTCAATTCCGAAACGTTTTCGTATCTCAGGCAGATTTGTTTCTAACTTTTTGAGGACGTCCTCTTTGATGGATTTGTATTCAGACATCTATGTTGTTATATGAATTTTGTTTTAGTAGATTATTATAATTGTGCAGGAATACCATCAGAGTATATTCCCCCTCTAAAACACTTCCTGATTAAAAAAAACAAAAAAGAATATTCTCAGGTTATGAAAATTTATTATGCGGTTTCGTTAACTCTCTTAAACACCTCAACCGTTGCTGTTTTCACGCCGAACGACTCGTAAATACCGCATGCATACAAAGTATCTCCGTCAGCCCATCCTCTGACAACGAACACACTGTTTGCGTCACCTGCTTTCGGACCTGCCATGAAGAACTCCCTGCTTGTCGGAGTAAGCAGACTGCCGGCAATATCATTCTTCGGAACATTTTCCGAGAAGAAACTTCCGGTAAACATTACATCTTTCTCGCTCACAACCTTAGCAAATCCGGGATAGAACTCTTCTTTTACCTTGTCTGCTTTAATCTTCTGAACTGCAAAACCTTCCCATGTCCCAAGTAAACTTATAGGTTTTACTCCGAAGGTTTCATTGGAATATCCTGCATCTTCCCCGTATATTTCAAATCCTGCGACAACTTCACCGTAGAGTTCAGGATAAACTGCTGTTGCAACCGTCATGAACACCGCATCATTTGTTGAAGGGAAGTAGTTCATAATCCAGAATTTGTTACTGTCCTCATCAATAATTATGTAAGAGTCAAAGCTGAGCCCATTTCCGTCAACATCGGTAAACATGTATCCGCCGGTATAATTTGATCTGGTGTGAACTTTGGATCTGTAATTATCTATTGTTCCCGAGATAATTCCGTTCTTCTGTTTGTCAACGGTTAAAATATCTCCTTTGGTTTCATATTCTTTTTCCTGCGAGAGAATGAATCCTTTTGCAAACGGATAACTTTTGTCCAGAGGAGTTATTACAAATGTGTCGGTCGGTTTTTTACCCTCTCTTACAAAGTGATAGGTTTCTACAAATACCGAGCCTTTGGTAAAACCCGAGTAGTCTTTGGTGAATGCACCTGTGTAAGACAGCATAATTTCGTCACCGCGTGATTCACCGCAGATAATTCCGCGGTAACCGTCTGTGCTTATGTCGGACATAAAGGTTGTTCCTTTTTCGTTACAGAATACGCCGACGCCCGTTCCGTCGATAAGGTCGCCCGTCAGATAAAAGGTTCTGCCGGATTGGTCAATGTGAATTGTCTTTGTCTCATTCAGAGTTGTGATGTCTCCGTCCCCGTATAACGCTGATGCCGATACGGATTTCCACGTTCCGCTTAAATCAGCCGCAGGTGCGGGTATGAGGTCTGATGATGTTGTGTCAACACACCCCGCAGAAATTACGGTTGTCAGGAGAATCACGGATATTATTAATGCATAACCTGATTTTATCATAAATAGTTATATTATGTCACTAACAGTATTTATTAGTTGGTGACGACGGGAAATATTCTGTTGGAGCTTGTCCAATCGTGAAAAAATTCGTTGGACAGGATTTTGATGATGAGATTGTTGTATTGTTGTTACTCTTAATTTTGTGGCTTTCGCCGAGGGAACGAAGTGACTAAGGCTTGAGCAAGTTTTACTTGCGCCGGTGTCTCGCCAAATAATTTTGAAGACCAACAGTACAACAATCTCATACAGTACTTCACTAATTTTTTATTGATTAGTT
>JAUNXW010000033.1 GCA_030539595.1 Methanocorpusculum sp.
GTCTATGATTGAGTGAGTAACTAAAATACAAGCCGTGCCCTCCTCGCGAATAGCAGAAGCAAGCTCGCGCCTCATCTGCTCCTGAGTTCTTACATCCAAAGCCGCAAGCGGCTCATCAAGCAGAAGAAGCGACGGACGCGGAGCAAGAGCGCGTGCAAGAGCAGTTCTCTGTCTCTGACCGCCAGACATTTTAGTCACCGCCTCGTTTTCAATCTCCGCAATACCCATCCTCTCAACAAGTTCGTCGACGCGTGATTTGATATCCGTTTTCGTCATCTTTTTATTTTTCAGACCGAAGGAGATATTCTCGCGGGCTGTCATATGCGGGAAGAGGGCATAATTCTGAAACATATAGCCGATGTTTCTGACCTCGGGGTCTTTGAAAATTCTCTTCGAAGAATCGTATAGAACATCACCGTCAAGAATTATTTTTCCGCTCTCAGGCTTCATCAGACCGGAAATAATTTTCAGGGACGTTGACTTTCCCGAACCGTTTTCTCCGATGAGACCGACTGTCTTTCCGGATTCAACGGTGAAGTCTTCAACGTTCAGGGAAAAATCCCTGAGCCTTTTGGAAAAAGATGCCTCAAACATATTTCTTACCCTCCCTTGAACCGATATATTTTACGATTAAAATAATCCCGAACGAAAACACAACGAGGATAATAGCAAGCGCTATAGAAACAGACATATCGCTTTGCAGAACCGAATAAATTGCCAAAGGCATTGTCTGGGTTTTGCCGGCAAGGTTGCCCGCAAACATCATTGTCGCGCCGAACTCACCCAATGCTCTTGCAAACGTCATGATAATACCCGACAGAAGCGAACCCGATGCAATCGGCAATGTGACCTTAACAAAAGTTTTGAAAATTCCCGCACCGAGTGTTCTTGAGGCATGTTCCAAATCAACATCCACCGCCTCAAAACTTGAGCGTGCCTGTCTTATGTAAAACGGCGATGCAACAAAAATCTGGGCAATGATTACCGCAACCGTTGTAAATGCTATTCGGATACCAAACCCGAGATACAGATACTGACCTATTAGCCCGTTTGTTCCAAACGCCAAAAGCAGGGCAAGTCCTGCAACCGTCGGCGGTAGAACAATAGGTAAATCGGTTATTGTATCGACGATGTTTCTCCCTTTGTATGGGATTCTTGCGTTAATGTAGGCAAGAGGTGTTCCGAAAATCACAACAATAATCGTAGATACAGTAGCCGTTGTCGCGCTTAATAAAAGCGCATCAATTGCAGTCTGACTTGTCAGAGCAGTTGCCATATCTTCTATTCCTATTCTGGTAAACAAAGATACGAGCGGGACTGTGATAAATATTAAAAATAAAAGAATCAGTCCGCCGGCAAAAATTAAGGTGGCTGTATGAGCCGCTTTATGTTTTCGTTCGGCGGAATTCATAAATTTATGCGGCTGCGCTTACGGGACTGAAACCGTATTCTGTAAGAATCGCGCTTCCCTCTTTACCTGTGAGGTAGCTTTCGAATTTCTTAACTGCATCTGTCTTTGTGGTTGCTTTAAGGATACCGTATGGGTATGAAGCAATTACATTGTATTTGTCCGGAATCTCAATTACGGTGATTGATTCTTTGTCTGCTTTTGAGATATCTGAAACGTAAACGATAGAAGCGTCTGCTTCACCTGTTGTGATAACTGTCTTAACGCCTGTAACTGCGTCGACCTGAGTTATGACATTGTTCATAAATACGTTAACGTATCCTGCGTTGCTGTCGTTTTCGTATTTCTGGATGATTGTTCTGGTGTACTGACCGAACGGAACAGATTCGTCACCTATTACAAGTCTGACGCCTGATTTTGAAAGGTCGCCGAGTTCTGTGATTTTAAGAGTGTTGGCTTTGACAACTGCGATTCCGAGTTTGTTCTTAAGAAGGACTTTCTTTTCGGTAATTAATCCTGCTTCAACTACAGGATCGAACTGTTTGTCGTTTGCGGAGACATACATATCCGCATCAGCACCTTCAAGAATCTGTGTCTTTAAGGTCTGGCTTCCCGCAAAGTTGTAGACAACTTTGATGTTCGGGTTTGCCGCTGTGAATTTGTCACCGATTTCTGTAAATGCGCCGGTTAATGATGCGGCTGCATAAACATTGATTTCGGTTGTCTGTGCAGGCTGGTTGATGCAGCCTGCGGCACCTACAGCCAGAATTACTAAGACTGCAAAAGTGAGTGCTGTTAATACATACGACTTTTTCATAGGTTATTCTTATACTAATTTGCAGTTATTCAATAAATAACATCGTCAATATTTGTAAGTTGATTAACTTAATTAATTTAACTTAATTTACGCGCCTTTTGTAATCAGCCCCGCGTCGACTTTGGCGGGCACAATTTTGAAAAGTTCCCCCCACTTCCCTATCCAGTCGTCGATGACTGCATATACACCGAAGACGGATGAGCCTGCGGGCGCTATCGACTCAAAATTTTCTGGCGTAACCCTGTTGCAAAGAGATGTAGCCCATGCATCAGCCTTCGACGGATTTCTTGAAAAACATACTACAGCGTCGGCTGTGCCGAAGGAAACCGATGAGCCGACTGTAGCCGACGAAGTGCAGACAGAAAGAATTTCCTTCTGCGGCGGAATAACAAACGCAAATTTCCCTGACGAAGACGCCTGCCCCGCATAAATTCCTACGTTGACGCTTTTATCCGAAAACATAACAATGTCCCCGCCGTTGTCTATTAGACCAAACTCAGCGCCCGTCTCACGCATTTTTTCAATTCCAGCCCACGCAATTGATGCGGCAACAGCAGCCATAGGACCTACACCCGCTTCAAATGACGCCTCAGACATACGCTTCACGACAAGCGGAGCGCTTGATGAAACAGCAAGCGGTTCATAAGTCGTCTGAAAAAAATCGTCAGAGGAAATATAATCCTCAACTTCTCCGCGGGCTTTGATTAAGCCCGCTTCGGCTGCCTCGATAAATTCGGGAGAGTCCGCGAGAATCGTTGTTATAGTCTCGCGGAGTTCGAAATGTTCCCTAATCATTTGTTTATGCTTAAAGCACGCTGCGGGCAGTTTGCCGCACAGCGTCCGCAAAGAACACATTTGTCCGAGTTAACACAGAGCTGCCAGTTTTCATCGAACGAAAAAACCTGCTTCTGACAAATGCTGATGCACAAACCGCAGTCTATGCACTCTGTTCTGTTGTGTGAAACAGCGTCTTTCTGAACTCTTATTGTAACGCCCGGAAGAGTGAGCGCGCCGATAAACTTCTCGGCGTTCGCATCGTCAACATCAAGAAGTGCCCAGCCGTCATCGCCGTCAATCTGAGCACGCTCGACATTTACAAGAACCTCGGACTTAAGAATTGCCGCAGCAATATTCGGATACTGAACGCCTACTCTGTCGAATTCAACCATTAACTTCATTTGTGCCACCCTCCGCTGATAAGGTCGCCCAAATCATATGAATTAAGCAGACCGAGCACTCTGCGCGAATTGTCTATTACGACGAGTGAGCCGATGTTATTCTTCTGAAGCATTCTTGCTGCAAGGTCAATAGGTGCGTCCGGTGTGATTGAGATTACGTTTTTCGTCATTATTTTGGAGACTGTACAGTCCTCATCGTCGTTTGCAAACGCCTTCGAGACATCGTAAGTTGTTACGATACCAATAAGGTGATTGTCTTTATCGATTACAGGCAGATGGTTTGTGTCTCCTTTTGAAAGGCGTCTTGCCGCTTCCTTCACGCTTTCATCGCCCGTGATTGTCACAAACTGTGAAATCATCAGTTCGTTCACATGAACGACCGCATTCTTTTCAGCCATCGGTTTGTTGCGCTTGACCGCGTCAATAGGTCTTGTCGCAAGCGCCATTGTAAATGTACCGTTTTCCACTCTCTTCTTGAGTTCGCCTGCAATCTCCCGCGCCTTCTTGTAGCTTGAAAGCGGTGAGGTTCTGATATCTTCACCGTCGATTTCTATTTTTCCGCTCTTGAGTTCGGCGTAGGTTACTTCTTTTATCGTAGGTCTGTCGCGGTAAGGTGTTCCGTAGTCAACGATTGTGGTCTTGAGGTCTTCATCGCGAACAGCGGTGTGCTTTACAATTTCTTCGTTCATAACAGGTATTGGGACACCCACACCGACATACATTGTTACTCCGTATCCTGACATTGTCGCGGCTCTGATGTAGTCGGTTGACATCTGCTTCATATCACCTGAGGTCATGAGCGTTCCAAATCCTGCGCCGGGTGAGTGCTGAGTTCCTTCCCCGACGATGATTCCGTTTGCTCCGCCGAGGAAAATCGGAGTTCCCGAGCCTATCACTGAAAATGTCGGGTCGTTCGGCAGAGGCGAAAGACATCCGGCTCCAGAGTATGTTATGTTTCTGTGTCCCGGGAGAAGATAGCCCATGTAGGTTCGAATGGCTTTGTCGCTCATATTGGTTGCTGCGTTATAGCACTGATATGAGTTTCTCGGGTTCAGCATTATTGCCTGATTTAATTCGGATAAGACAAATTCGTTTGTTATTGAATGGCGGGGATAGCAGTCTGTTCCTTTTGCGGTTGCGTGAAGTTCAACGGGTCTTCCTCCGATTAAATCTTCAATTACATGTGCGCCTCCGTATTCGTCGCGTCGCGTGACCGATTCCTGCGTTGCTCCAAGATAACAGTCCACAGCCGCAAGTCCTGCGTGGGCTTCGACGTTATTCAGCCACATTTTTTCCATTCTGATGGGTATTTCCGGGTGTCCTAAGTTAAGGAACGCTCCCGACGAGCACATTGCACCGAATGTTCCTGTGGTTACAACATCGACTTCGCGAAGCGCCCCTTCCACCCCGAGTTCATCGACGATATCAGGCATCTCCTCAGCGGTGACGACACGGACACTGCCGTCAGCTATACGCTCGTTGATTTCTTTTATCGATTTGTACATAATGAGTTGTATATTTGTCTTAAGTAGTATATAGAAACTCCCCTCTGAATAATTGATGGAGAGTTTGTCCAATCGTTATGTGAATCCTTTGGACAAACTCGACATTCTCGGCACAACCACCCGCAACATTAACAAGTATAAAAAACAATTAACAATTACACAATGGCGCGGAGTGTAAGTCTCAGGAGATATCGTCAGATTGCTGACGTCTTAATAAAATACGGATTCGGATATTACATAAACCAGTTACTGCCGGGATTCAACAGTACAAAAAAGAACCAGCAGACCGAAGACTACAGCGGATTCACCACATACGCAAGAATCAGAATGGCTCTTGAAGAACTCGGACCGACATTCGTCAAATTCGGTCAGCTGATGAGCACAAGAACCGAACTCTTTCCGGCAGAGCTTATTGAAGAACTCTGCAAACTTCAGGACAGAGTAGGAGTAGTCCCGTTCGATGACGTTATTCCGACACTGGACAAATATATTCCGGACTGGCGCGACTTATTCACATCTGTAGACCCAAAACCTCTTGCAGCAGCCTCAATATCGCAGGTTTACCGCGCAGTCACACAGGACGGAACGGTTCTTGCATTAAAAGTCCAGCGTCCGAACATCCAGAACAGAATTGAACAGGACGTTGTCTTAATCCGCTCAATTGCCCAGCTTCTTGAAGACAAAAAGCCTGAACTCAGGATGTACAATCCTGTCTCACTCGTTGATGACTTCACAATTCAGATTCGCAAAGAACTTGACTTCACCCGCGACGGAATGAGCGCCGAGCGCTTGTCGCGCAATATGAAACTCGCAGGTCTAACAAGAATCAAAGTCCCTAAAATTTTCTGGGAATACTCGGGCAAAGAACTTCTCGCCATGGAGTTTGTCTCTGGCGTCAGAAGTGATGATTTGGACACCATTGTTGCTATGGGAATGAACCCCAAGGAACTTGCATCCATAGGACTTAGGGCGTTCATGGTTCAGATTTTCCAGAACGGATTCTATCACGGAGACCCGCACGCAGGAAACATCAGAATTTCACCCAAAGGTGAAGTTGTATTCCTCGACTTCGGAGTCTGCGGTGTTTTGATGAAAGACATGAGGAACAAGTTCATCTCGCTCCTTCTCGCTCTTCTTTCGGCAAACACTGACTTAACAATCCGCTACATCAAAAATCTCGGAGTGAATATTCCAGCAAATGGGATTGATGAACTTCGCGGAGAACTTTACCTTGCCTTAAACGATTTTAAGGAGATGGGGGCTCAGATGAATTTCTCCGGACTTCTCGGTTCTATTCAAGACATGTTTCAGAAGAACAACATCAGACTTCCGCCGAATATTATGCAGCTTTTAAAGGCTCTGATGCTTGTAGCAAATGTTGCGTTTACGCTTGATCCGGAACTTGAGTTCACCAAAGAGGTTGAGCCTTACTTAAAGCAGCTGATAGCGGATGATATGCGTGACCCCGAAAATATGCAGAAGAAGATGCTTGATGCAAAAGTCAAACTGGAAGATTTGGCACGCGTTCCAAAACAGCTCAGTTCGGTTCTTGAGATGGCTTCCGAGGGAAAGCTGAAAGTAGACATCGTCGCAAAAGAAGTTGGACAGTTAAGCGACACGATAAACTCCGCCGTTGAAAAACTTGTTCTCGGTCTTATAGTATCCGCAATTGTAATCGGTCTCTCTCTTGTTGTTATGAGTCAGGATTTCACAATGGGATTCCTTCCGATTATAGCATATGTGGGTGCGGTTATAATTTTAATTGTCGTTCTCTGGAATATCAGAAGACGGTCGAAGAAGAGCAAGGAGTTATAAATATAATCTGCTTTTTTACTCTATCAATTCGTAAATATAAACTACTTCTAAGATAATATAATCTGTAATATGAATGACGAAACTGAAGAACAAATTATCGAAGAGATTGACGATGAATTCACGCCCGAAGAATTAACCGATCTTGCCTTTGGAATGTTCTCAATTTTCGTTGAACAGCACCTTGAAAAAAAGGGAAAATATCTATTCAAGTGCGTTGAGGAAAACAAAGACCTCAAAGATGTATGCGAAAAACTCATGAAAGAGTTCACATCTGAGTATCCGTCGCTTGAAGAGCCGCTGAAACTCAACGGAGGCGCGGAAGAAATAGCAATTCTGTATTCTCTCGGTGAAGGAAGTGTTCCTTCGATGACCATAAAATCATACTGGATACAGCAGGGCAAGCCAGGGGTTTCGCCTACTCTTTGCGGCGCTGAAGAAGCAGGTAAATGGCTGATATTTGTCGCGCCAGAAGAAGTCGATGACCTCTGGAAAAAAATCCGCAGCGCAACAATAAACGGAGAACTCGGAATCGGCGCAAAAGTCAGTACCGCAAAAGACAATGAAGACTCGCGTGACGACAGAAAAGTAATCTATGTGTTTACGGAAAACTGGGAAGACGAAGCGGAAATCATGAGGGTGCGCGAGGTTTTAAAGACGCTCGGTGTAAAAGACCGCATCGGATACAAAAGAAATATGGATACATACGCAGGCGAGTACCGTGAAAAAGGTAAACGCGTTACGTATTATTCTGTCTGATTCTGTTATCCACAAGAATTATTTTTGTGACGATTATTAATAGTGACACAAGCGTCGTTATCCCGAACACTAACCAGCCGACAGGGAACGGATATATGTCCGATGCTTTTAGAATCAAATCTATTGTCAGACACAAAACTCCGGAAAGAAATATTATCACTGCGATAAGATAGATAGGATTTCTCTTTTTTCTGAAAAGGAAATAGAGAATCCATCCGTAAATTACCGAAGCGATAAAAATCGGCACTGCCAAAGGTATGAACCAGCCGACAATACCGCTCCACTGCTCAAGTATAAGCATAAACAGCAGACCGAACGTTGTGATTAATCCGAGAGAATACTTTACGCCGTCTTTTTTGTAGTAGAGGACGGGCATAATTACAATCCAGCCGAAAAGAATCGACGTTACCGGATAAACCATCCATGTCATCGAATTGTTTACGGCAAAATTGCATACGATGCATACAAAAACGGCAATAATTACAAGGATTGATATAATCCACATCAGCACTTTGTTCGATAGTAGTTTTTTAAACATCGTTGATGTGTCCTCTGAGTTAAAAATTATGATGCTGCAGAACTGTCTGCAGTATGTGCGCGCGAAGCAGAATTATGCTTTGCGTTCCTTGTTCTTCGGGCGGAGTGATGTCGAACCGCATTTGCGGCAGGTTGTTGCGCGGACTGCGTTTCTTGCGTTGCACTTCATACAAACTTTAACATTTAATGTTCTTGCTTCTGCTTCTGGGAATCTCATTTATATAACCCTGATATTTTGGTTTTACTATGTATGCTCTCTGTTATATTAACAATTGCGCTAAGAACCTGATGAGGTATGAATTCGCGGGAGCAATAATACCCGTAAAAACTCTGCAGCAGGACATATGAAAGCGCCATAAAGAAAAAAAGTATTGTTATTTAAAATGATGAAAACCTTAAGGCTTACATCATTCCAGGGGGCATTCCTCCGGGCATGCCACCCATTCCACCGCCCATTGCCGCCATCTCTTCCGGTGACGGACCTGCGGACTTTGCCGAAGCGATAACATCATCAATTCTGAGAATCATGACTGCCGCTTCTGCTGCGGATGCAATTGCCTGAGTCTTTACTCTCAGAGGCTCAACAACGCCTGCGTCAAGCATATCGACCGGCTTGCCTTCAAAGACATCAAGACCGTAAGTCTTCTTGCCTTTCTCGTGTGCTGCACGGAGGTCGACGAGTTTGTCGATTGGGTCAAGACCTGCGTTCTCCGCAAGGGTTCTTGGGATAACTTCGAGTGCCGATGCGAATGCCTCAATTGCAAGCTGGACACGTCCGCCCTGGGTTGCTGCGTATTCGCGAAGTCTGAGTGAAAGTTCAACTTCCGGTGCTCCTCCGCCTGCGACAATCTTCTTGTCTTCGACTACACAGCCGACAACACGAAGCGCGTCTTCGAGTGCTCTGCCGAGTTCATCGACAACGTGCTCTGTTCCGCCTTTGATGATGATTGAAACTGCCTTCGGGTTCTTGCATTTCTCAACGAAGACCATCTCTTCGCCGCTGCCTACTTTGCGCTCTTCAACAAGTCCGGCAACTCCGAGCTCGTCGCCTGAGATTGCGTCGATTGAAGAAACAATTGAACCGCCGGTTGCGCGTGCAAGTTTCTCCATATCTGATTTCTTTACACGGCGAAGTGCGAAGATACCTGCTTTGGAGAGGTAGTGCTGTGCAATGTCGTCAATACCCTTCTGACAGAATAATACATTTGCACCGGACTTGACAATCTTGTCGACGATGCCTTTAATCATCTTTTCCTCTTCGTCGAGGAACATCTGAAGCTGGTCTGGGGATGTGATTGATATTTCTGCGTCAACTTCGGTCTTCTTGTATTCAACAGCTGCGTTGAGTAGGAGAATCTTTGCGTTCTTAACCGACTTCGGCATACCCGGGTGGACACGTTCTTTGTCGATTAACATACCCTCAACAATCTCGGAATCCTCAATTGCTCCGCCGACACGCTTCTCGACTTTTACATTTTCTGTGTCGACTGTGCCGTCTGCGTCTGCAACGAGTGTGATTGCCTTAACGATTAAGTCACAGAGTTTTTCTTTTGATGCCTCTGCGTTCTTGCCGGTCATAGCTGTTCCCGCAATCTTTGCGAGAATTGCCTTGTCCTTTGCCTTAACGTCGATTGCGATTGTCTGTAAAAGCTCCTGTGCTTTCTCTGCCGCCTGTCTGTATCCGAGTGTGATAACGGTCGGGTGAACATCCTGCTCTAAGAGTTCTTCTGACTTCTTTAAAAGTTCGCCTGCAATAACTACTGCTGTTGTGGTTCCGTCTCCGACTTCGTCGTCCTGAGTCTTTGCCACTTCAACCATCATCTTTGCTGCCGGGTGCTCGATATCCATCTCTTTTAAGATAGTTACACCGTCGTTTGTGATGACGACATCACCGACTGTATCTACAAGCATCTTGTCCATTCCCTTCGGACCGAGAGTTGTTCTGACAGCGCCTGCAACAGCTTTTGCTGCGGCGATGTTCATACTCTGTGCGTCACGTCCGCGAGTGCGTGAACCGCCCTCTTTAAGGATTAAAATTGGCTGTCCGCCAAGTTGTGCTGACATTGTATAATCACCTAATATCCGTTGAATCGGATAATGTATGGAATATGTTGTTTAGTAGTTCTATATAAACTTGATTATTCGAAACAACTATTTGCGAAGTTTGACGCGGGTATTTTTTTACTCACCTGTATCACATACGGGGCGCGCCAAGAAAAAATTGTGTTGAGATTAAATTTTAGTTAGATACTGGTCGTTGGTCGTGTCGTGAAGTTTATTGCTCTCAACAAGTTCAAGGTCATAATATTTAGGCTCGCTGTAGTATATTTTGTAGACATCTTTGCTGATTTCTTTCCAAGTCAATGAGAGTTGGTCATAGATCTCACCGCTCATTTTGTAAACAGTGCGCGTACCTTTTCCGTCAGATGTAAATTCGTAACCAAGATATGTTCCCCTTGTTGAATTGCTTTCAGTCCATTTGCCGACAAATCCGTCTCCGGAAAGTGTGTAGCCGTATGAATCCGTGAGCGTTGCTCCGTCTGCCGATACTTTATACATGTGCCCGAGTTCGTATCTGTATTTTTTATCGGCTGTTTTTTCCCATGAGCCTATCCAGTTTGATTTACTTCCGTCGCTCCACGTGTCTGTTTCGATACAGACACCATCCGCGTTAAATTTCAGCTGATACATATAGGTGTATCTGTCATCGATTTTGTATGACTCGGTTGACTGCCACGAACCGACAATTACATCGTCCCCTGCGGGAGTATTTCCGATACAGCCTGCAGATATAGCGACGAGAGCAAGAATAAGTGCTGCGAATAATATTTTTTTCATCGTTAGAGTGTTGTCCCGTTGCGGATAAATCTATTTTTGTCTGCCCGCTACACCATAAGAATAACTAAAATTATTCGGGATTTTCTTTTCTGTAAATTTCACCGTCGCGCGCTATCCAGAGTTCAGCGTATCTCAGAGCCTCAGCAATAAGCGCCTCTTCCTCAAGCCTCTCTTCGTTTGAACAGATTACATCCTCGTGCGAACAGGTCGCCGGTTTTTTTGGGACTGCAAGACACTTTGTATCCCCCGGCGACTCGTGATAAGTCCCTATCTTTCTTGCGATTGAAACAATCTCATCCTTATCGTAAGTCAGAAGAGGTCTCAAGATAAGCGACTTAACAGACGCAGAAATCACATTCATATTCTGCAAAGTCTGTGAGGCGACCTGCCCTAAATTTTCGCCCGTCACAATGCCCTCGTATCTGTTCTCTTTTGCAACCGCCTCAGCAACGCGGAGCATAAACCTCTTGCAGAAAAGGCACGTATAGTGCGTATCGCAGGCGTTGTAAACCGCCGATAAGAACGGCTCGATATTTACAATCCACAGCGGAAATGCTCTGCCGGGACACCATTTCGACAAAATTCTTGCGTTGTCCTTTGCGAGTTCCATTGTGGCAGACCCTGCCCATTTTCCCGCGTTCATAAAAACACCGGACATCGAAACTCCGCGCTTCATCATCAGATAAGCCGCAACGGGCGAGTCAATTCCCGAAGAAAGCAGAACAACAGCCCTTCCCGCAGTTCCAAGCGGCAGACCGCCCTGACCTTCTATTCTTGAGTCGTAGACTATCCCGCCGTATTCCCTCGCTTCAACAAAAATTTCGTATTCGGGATTTTCCAAATCGACAATGAAGTCTGGGATCTCTGACCAGATTTTGTCCGCGACAAAAGCCGCGAGCTGCTGACTTGTAAAACCCTTAACAAACTGACGTCTTGCGCGAACCGCAAACGTCATGCCCGCCTTCAGATTTCCCCTTGCAAACTCAAGAGCTGTATCTGCAATCTCTTCGGGGGTGTTTCCGGTAGTTTTGCAGACGCTCACGTCCACGACGCCGAAGATTTTGGAAACCGCGTCCGCGATTTCCCCGGCGTTGCCTTCAATCAGAATTCGTCCGCGGTATTCCTCAATATTATATTCAAGCCCGCGGGCATCAAGAGCCGACTTGATATTTTTAGTCAGCGTCTTCATAAACTGTTTCTTTACCGGCTCGGATTTGAGCCACAGCTCCCCGATTCTTACCATAACCGAATTGCATTCCGTCATTTATTCCCTCCGTGTTTGTATTCGTTCACGCGTATAATCTGTAAGCCCAGAGGCTTCAATCTGTTTTTATTTTCTTCCGCGAGGTCGATTTCGTCTTCGATGACTTCTATTGTTGCATTCTTAAAAGTTATTCTAACCCTCAGAATTCCCTTAATGCCCGCCTCGCGCATAATTTTTTCCGCGTTTTCGACCAAAGCAAGTTTAGATAAAGTTATTTCTTCGTTGTATGGAATTCTTGTAGCAAGACACGAAGACGCGGGAGTATTTTCAACACCAAGTTCGTCTGCAAGCCCGCGTATGTCGGCTTTACCGAGCCCCGCAAGCTGAAACGGGCTGATTACGCCAAGTTCAATAAGAGCGTCGCGCCCCGGTCTGTCCTCGCATAAATCATCAGCGTGGCTTCCGTCGAGGACATAATCGCATCCGACAAGCGGAGCTGTTTCTGTGAGTTTGCCCATGATGATTTTTTTGCAGATGTAACATCTGTTTGCGGGATTTCTGCGAAGCTCGGCATTTTCGAGCAGAGAGATTTTCACAGGATACCACGGAACGCCGAGCCTTTCCGCGAGATTTTTTGCTCTGTCGATTTCTTCGGGCTTGGCAAACTCGGTAACGGCTGTTGCTGCAGCGACCGCGATATTTTCGCGCATTGCGTATGCGAGAAGAGTTGATGAGTCAACACCGCCCGATAGAGCGACAAGCGCGGGAGAATTTCTTTCAAGGACGGACTTAAGCATTAATCGACCTCAACTTCCTCACCGCGTGAGAAGCGCGGGCAAAGTATGCGGATAAAAACATCGCAAACTCCGCACTCCAGATTTCCTCATCCTCAAGAACGGAATAACCTTCTTCCATGGATTTTCCGACATGCTTTCCGAGTGCGCCCGAAAAAATCTTCTCGCGGTCGGATAGAAGCGTCTTTGCTGTCGTGTATTTTCGCTGAATTTCCGTGTAATATTTTTCTTCAGAAATCCATGGACCTGCAAAATCTCCTTTCGCAAGATACTTCTCAACGAATTTATCCGCGTTTTCGTGATTCCAGACAGGAGGGCCGTCGCGGACTTT
>JAUNXW010000034.1 GCA_030539595.1 Methanocorpusculum sp.
GGGTATAAAGTAGGCTTCGCTTGGGGATTCGCAGTAGTCGCGTGCGAGTTCCATGAATTCGGAAAATCTTGTCGGCGTTAATGAGGCGGCTACGTTTCGGTCTTTATCGGTCGGGTCAATTACGATTAACGGCTCTTTGAAGATTTTCTTTACGGATTTTTTGTCGGGGTAATATTTTTCGAGGTCGACTACTTCACCGTATCTGTATTTCGAGGCGGCTTCGATGAAGTTTTCAAATCCGCCGTAATTAAGGATTAGAAGTTCGCAGAGGTAGCCGGAGAAACCCCCGGTCATTAAGTCAGAACCGTAAACTCCACCGCCTTTGGCGAATTGTTTCAGGAGAAGGACGTCGTCTTTTAAGTCGCCTAAGCGGTCAAGAAGGTATCTCGTATGGAACGGAGTTCTGTCTACAGCACACTTCATATCTTTTGTTGAGGCGACGTGGTAGCATGGGACTAAGTCCACGTCGAAGCCTTCTATGACCGCGTTCAGATACGGGTGTTCGGCGTATTTCTCTTCGGCTGTTCCGTTGTATTCGCGAACAACCGCGTAAGCCGCGTCGAGTCCTTTGACCTGTAATTCTTCGCGGGAGAGTTCGGGGGAAAAAAGCATGAAGATGTCTATGTCTTTGTCGCCTTTAACCCATGTTCCGCGTGCGGCAGAGCCTGTCATCATTGCGGGGACTCCTGCGAGTCTTTGAACGGCGTCAGTGAGCTTTTTGCCCATTTCGCTTACTTCGCGGCGTTCAACTTCGTCGGGCTTTACCCTCGCGAGAACTTTTTCCTCTATCTCCGACCTCATAGCTTCACCGAATATATTGTGTCATATATTGCACCCGACGGGGTTAATATACTCTTTTTGAGTGCTATTTCGTTTATTGTGCATGAGCCGAATTCAGAATCATGAAGTGAGGATATTTTTTCCTCAAGCGAGGGTGAATATTCTTTGACGCGGGCTATTGTTATGTGGGGCGAGAATTTTTTGTCTTCGCGCGGGAATCCTGCGTTTGCGAGGAGGGGTTCAAGCTGCTCTGCAAGCTTCGCGCTTTCTCCGCCGTCGTTTACTTCAGCTTTGATTACACGCGGGGGTCGACCGAAGGAACTTACTTTTGATGCGGTAAGCCGATAGGGTTTTCCTGATATTTGTTTGAGGGCTTCTTCTATTTTCGGAATTTTGTTTTCTTCAACTTCGCCCAGGAATTTGAGTGTGATGTGCATCTGTTCTGTTTTCGCAAACGAGAGCCTGCCCGCTCCTTTGAGAGTTTCGCCAGCTTCGGCTATTTTTGTCTGTATTTCATTTGACGGTTCAACGGCTATGAAGAGTCTGACCATTTTTATAAAATTATTTTGTATTGAGAGATTGTAATGTTTTGGAAGCGGTGATTTGTTTTGACGTGGTGATTCTGCGAATAATCACACAATACATTTATATTGAATAAAAGAAAGAATAACACATACCGAGCTATTACAAATGAACAAAAAAGTAATAATCGTTGTAACACTGGCTTTACTGCTCACAGCAGTATCTGCCGGATGCGTACAATCAGAAAAACAGGTTTACACAATCGGAGTAAACTCGGCTCTTGAACCGTTCTCCGCAAAAAACATCAACACCGGCGAACCTTACGGTATTGATATCGATATTTTTGACCTCATGGCAGAGCAGCAGGGTTTTGATGTAAAATACGTCTATGTTGCCACATCGGAATTTATGGATGCCCTTGAAAAAGGAACTATAGATGTAATGACCGGCAAAGTCATCAACGATGAGCGGCTCAAGCGCTGTGACTTTACGGATGTTTATTACACCGCAAAATACGGAATCGTCGTGAGAAAAGATTCCGGTATCACAGTTGACGATGTCTTAAACGGAGATGCCACAATTGCCGTACACACCGGAAGCGCATACGAAACATGGCTGAAAAACTATCACGGAGCGAAAAAATACAGCCAGCTGGTTGACGACGGTAAAATCATTACCAAGAGTTCTGTCAACACCGTAATTTACTCAGTCCTCTCAAAAGAAGCTGACTCAGGTATGACCAGCGGAGGTTCTATCTCCACACTGTTGACCGAATTTACACCGCTCAAATTCGCGGGCTATGTCTCCGAAGGAAACGATGCGGGCTTCGCGGTTAAAAAAGGCAATACCGAACTGCTCAACCTCCTTAACAAAGGACTAAGAGCCATCAAAGCCTCACACGAGTATGACAAGATTATGGAAGAGTTCGATATCCCGTATGTAAAGAGTGAATACGCAATAGGTGTCGACGAAAACAATCCGCCCTGGACATACCTTGACGAAAACGGAAAATACACCGGATTCGACGTGGAATCGCTTGAGTGGATTGCAGAAAAGAACGGATTCAAACTTACATTTGAAAACGTACCGTGGACTAAAAATATCAACGCGATAATTACAAGCGACATAGATATGTTTGCCTCGGGTATGTCGATTACCGATGAGCGGCTCAGCAGAGTTGCCTTCTCCGACCCGTACATAAGTATGGGAACATCTGTTTTCGGTAAAAAATCAGGCATTGCTAAATCAGATTTTGAATCCGGAAAAGTAATAACAGGTATTATTTACGGAACAAACCACATTGATTTCCTCAAGGAAATTTTCGGTTCAGACAAATATGAAGATATGCTTGTGAACGGAAAAATACACATGTATGAGTCACAGAATGCCCTTGAAAAAGGAATGACTGACGGGGAAATTGATGTCTTTGTTATGAATGAAGCTGCGTCGTCATACTGTAAAGATGAACTCGGTCTTCACTCTGTTGCAACATATCCCGGCACTGATGAGTTCGGTTATGCTATGCGCAACGGAGATATCGAATTCCAGGATGTAATCAATAAAGGACTTGAGAGTCTGAAAACATCCGGAAAACGCGCCGAACTTCTTGAGAAGTACGGACTTAACTAATCCCAATCTTTTTTGCTGAACTTTTCTTCTTTTAAGTAGTCCAATGATAGTGAATTCTATGATATAAATTAACCACTGAATAATTGTTGTCCTGTGATTTCTAATCTTAGGGTACATCACGATTGGACAATCATTAAATAATATACACGAAGAGCAAAAAATAAATTGAATAGATATCTGGAAGTAAGTTTGGGCTGTGCGGGTGATAAACACTGCTCACGGCTTATCTGAAAAAATTATATTATATTCAATGGAACAGCTCATCCATATATTCAACCGACTTGCTCTCCGACTCCTTCTTGGTAAACACCGTAATCACATCGCCGGGCATAAACACCACATCACCAAAAGGAATAATTAGTTTTCCGCCGCGTCGAATTGCAATGTAAAGCATATCTTTACTTCCAGAAGCCTCGCGAACCGACTTATTAACACCTTTAGCACCGTCCGATGCGGTCACCTCAAAAATACTTCCGCCGTCAATAGATGCCAGAAGCTGAGTATCAGGATTTTCCGACCACAAAAATAAAGTCCGCGCAACAAGCTCATCAGGATTCTCGCTGATTCTCACACCAATCTCCTTGAACAAATCAGTGTGCTCTTTCTGATTCACAACCGACACGAGAGTTCTCACGTTGTACTTTTTCGCAAGCCAGCAGACCATCAGATTCAGCGCGTCGTCGCTCGTTGTCGCAACAAGAGCGTCGGCTCTGTCAATTCCTGCATCCTCTAAAACATCTTTGTCGGTTGCATTTCCGGTAATTGCTAAAAGGTCGTGCTCTTCGAGAATCTCAAGACACCGCGTTTCATTTTTATCAATTGCCACAACGCTGTGACCGTTGTCAGAAGCTATAGCGGCTAAACTTCTTCCGATACCCCCAAGCCCTATTACTACTAAATACATTACAATGAATTTGATGCCAGTGGATATTATAACTATTGTCTCAAATAAATATACAGATGAAATTCTGCGGTGTTGATGAAGCAGGGAAAGGGTCGGTTTTAGGTCCTATGACTGCCGGAGGAGTTCTCGTGAATGATTTGTCGGAACTTGACAATCTTGGGATAAAAGATTCTAAACAGCTCACCCCAAAAAAACGAGAATCGATTTTTGATGAGCTGACGGGTTCATTCAAAACTTATGCGGTCATCAGGTCTCCTCTTGAAATCGACACACGCGACTGTACAATGAACAGGTTTACAGCAGCCTGCCACGCTGAAGTTTTGAAAAATTTGCTTCCCGATACTGCATATATTGACGCCTGCGATGTAAACGCCGAGCGCTTTGCAGAAAATGTCTCAGCGCTGTCAGGTCTGAATATAAAAATAATCTCCGAGCACAAGGCTGATGATAAATATAAAATTGTGGGGGCGGCAAGTATAATTGCGAAGGTCACAAGAGACAGAAAAATCGAGGAGCTGAAATCAGATTTCGGAGAAATAGGTAGCGGTTATCCCTCAGACCCGCTGACAATTTCTTTTCTGACGGATTACATAAAAGAACACGGGGAAATCCCCTGCTGCGCCAGAAAATCATGGCAGACGGTTGATGATATTATTGCAAAGCTTTCCCAGAAAAATCTGGCTGACTTTTTCTGAGCATGTTCAGTAGCGTATTCCTATGTTAAAATTAAATTTGGAATTGTATTTTGTTAATATTTGGGCTCTTTTTGTTACATCGAAAACATCAATCGCACAGCAACAGAAAACTTAGACTAAATTTTGTCCAAAGGATTTAATCTCGATTCGCAAACATTCTGTTTGCTCGCAAGTCTGGGACTTGCTCAGCTAAAGATGCTAAAGCATCTCGCCTCAACTAAGAAACCCAAAGGTTTCCGCATTGAACAAACTTATTTTTTAGTCTCAAATTATGGGGAAAGTATATCTCTAAACATAGAGATATTATTATAATTATAAATGATTAGGTCTGACGAAGGGGTTTCACCGGTTATTGCAACTATTTTGATAATTGCCCTTACGGTGATTATGATTGCAGTAGCGGGAGCTGCTTTTATGGGCATGTCTGGCGGAGTAAATTCTGCAAAGATTGTTGCTCTTTCAGGTGAAGCCGGAACTGCGGCAAGTCCTGTTTATATAGACTTACTTGGGGGGGGGGCTTAAATCATCTGGTTAAGCTGTACGTTTACGACGGAAACGGAAAAAATATCGCGGTGACAAAGGACGGAGAGATTTTTTCTGCGGGAAGGAAAGTTGAGACTGCTGCAACTGAAAATGTTGCTGTAGGAGGTCTGCAGAAAGTTACAATCAGCGGAGAGTTTGACGACGGGACAACACAATTTTTGTGGGAAGGGATGCTGAATTTGGTTGATGGCGGGGAAAAAGTTTATGTTAAAATTATTAATGATGGAACTCATTCTGATTCATATTCAGAATCACCAAAAGAAACAGATAACTACTATCAATGGGAATTCAAAGTATATACATCATCAGACATACCAGAAGAATCTAATATCAAGATTGATGTAGTATATATCTTGAAAGATAACGTGAAATACTCATCTGTTGATTATGATAAAAATTCCCTTGTGTTAGTTTATTTCCCATCTGGTGGAAAAAATTACTTAAAGGAAAATCTGGGTGTTATAAACATAGATTTAAATGAACTTAAAAAAGATGTTGACCCAAATAAAATATTTACGTATATAAATAGTTTAAAACCCATTACGGTCGTCGTTGAGAATGAAAAAGCGAATACTGGTAAAATAATTTACGGAAAAAAATCTAATCAGGTCTATGTTTTAGGACCAAAACCATAAAAGAAATACTCCCGGGCGGACTCGAACCGCCGTCACCGGCTCCAAAGGCCGGTATGATTGACCACTACACGACGGAAGTAATGTGCCTTTAAATTTATAGCGTGTATTATACATCAAACTACTGATATTATTTTTCTTCAAAAACATCAACCCCGCACTTATTATCTACATAGACAACCCATAATTAGAGCGGATGAATCTGCTGTTTGAACTTTCCGGAGAAAACCTCTCTCTTGCCGCTGCCGAAATATCGTGTGTGGGAAAAGTAACCCGCGTACAAAACGGCATAGCAATCGCAGAAGTTGACACTCCCGAAAAAACACAACGGCTCGCTCAGACACACATCGTCGGAAAACTGCTTGGAGAATGCGAAGGAACGCTTGAAGACCTTTGCGAACTCATCAAATCGCTTGAAATAAAAACCGACAAAACATACTGCTGCAGAGCAAACAAAATTCATCCCGCTGTCATAAACGCCTCACAGCTCGAAATAGAAAAGGCAGCAGGGCAGCTAATAAAAGGGAAAGTCTCCCTTAAAAATCCCGAGACAGAATACAGAGCAATATTTACGGACGGCAGATGTTTCTTCACCGAGAAACTCACAGAAATAGACCGCGGTTCATACGCTTACAGAAATCCTCAAAGGCGCGCATTTTTCCATCCGGGTGTCATGATGCCTTTAATGGCTCGCACAATGGTAAACCTTACACACGTTGAAAAAGGCGAACTCCTGCTTGACCCGTTCTGCGGAACAGGGGGAATGCTCCTTGAATGTAAAATAATGGGCGTAAAAGCCGTCGGCAGCGACTTTGACATGGAAATGCTTTCGGGCGGAATAAAAAACATGCCCGATGGAGCTTACTTAAGAGCCGACGCAACAAAAATGCCGTACCCTGATGAAACATTCGACGCTGTAGCAACCGACCTGCCTTACGGTCAGTCTACAAAAATCGAAGCAGACTCCCTTGACGCACTATACAGAAACTCGCTTTCAGAAATTCGACGAGTGCTGAAGACCGGAAAAAAAGCAGTCGTCGTCACTCACAAAGACATACGAAATCTGGCTGCCGATTACTTTGAAATCAGCGGATTTTTTGAGCAGAGAGTTCATAAAAGTCTGACACGCCGTATCCTTGTTCTGTCATAAAATAATACAGGAGAAAATTAAATGCTCCGGTGGATAAAAGAACAGTTCACGAACTATAAACCCGAAAGGTCAGTCGCCGTCAGAGCTTTGCGCCACATGCGCCCTGCTGAGCGAAAAAACCTCTTCTCAGAAGACATAATGCTGATGAGAACAGCCGAAGGCTACTGGTTTGAAAATCTCATATACGAACAGTTGATAAGAATTGCTGAACAGACCGACACGATTAAAAAAATCGTACGCAAAGGAGCTGACGCAAGACACAAAAAAGAAAAAATCAGGCTCGGAGTAAACGGAATTTACTCTGCGGAAAAAGGCGACATAAGGGTAAGAGGAAACGGACAGGATTTAGCAGAAGTCGACCTTCTCCTTTTCGATAAAAACAACAGCGTGGTTTTTTGCGAAATAGTCACATCCCCTGCTGACCTCAAAGACCTTGAAGCCGAAATCATCTACAAGAAAAAACTCTTCGGCTACATGTTCAAACAGGAACACGTCGGCTTCATTCTCTTCTCTTCGGTCGACATTGCAAACACTCAGGTTGTAAGACGCCTGGCGCTTGACAAAGACAACGCGTTCATCTGCACGCGCGAATGCGAGACAATGAAATCATGTCTCAAGGGCTTGAGGATAACAGCTTTTCCAAAGACGCCCGAAAATCACCAAAAACTTATTGCCGCCGACCGCTTGAGAATTCGCGGCTTCGACTACAAAAGACTTCACGATGAAGCACTGCTGAGATTTTACTTTGCTATTGACCACAAATTCACGAACGATGAATTTTTCTCAGACCCATGTGTCTCGCCGCTCGTGAAAAAAGTTATCTGCGGCGGGATGTATCCTTCCGCGATAAAATCCCTCATCGCAAATCACGGGCTGAGAGTAAAGTCAGAGATTCTCACATTTAACTCGGTTATGGAAAAATACAGCAAAGTTATTCTCGCGGTTGATTTTCCGGAAATCGAGCCTGTGATTTATCTCAAGCCGAAAAAAGAGAGAACTTATCTGAAAATGATTCCCGCAAAAGACGGCGGGTTCAAATACGAAAGACCTACACCTTCGCGCGTGGGATTTTATTTGTGGCTTGAAACAGCCAAGCCAGTCTTGGGTGCTGAGAGAATCGAGCAGGTCTTAAGATACTGTGCAAGCGACATAACAACTCTTGCTCAGCCCGAGCCTGTTCGCGGAAAATTACCTTATGTAGCATCTGCACCTAACTATAAGAAGCCCCGCCGCAAGACAAAGAATTCCCGTTACGATAAATATTCCAAGGTACCCGCTCAGGAAAACGGCAAATCCGAATAAAAACGGAAGAAGAGCCATTCCCGCATACTGAACAGTGTAGTAAAGCCCGTTCATAACCCCCTGAGGCTCACCGCTTTCGGCAATATAATTCATAACCGCGACGCAGATAAAACCGTAGACAACTCCGAGAAGAATCATTCCAAGAGGCGTAAACCATGCTAAAGGAACAGAAACGGCAAGAACAACCGCGCAGGCTCTGACAGATGTGAGACCTGAGAAATATTTTGTTTTTGAAGCAGCATAGACCGCGACCGCTGTTGCAATGCTCATAAGGGCAGTTATAATTCCCGTGATTTCAGGAGAAAAGCCAGACATCTCAGGATACATACTTGTAACAACCCCTGTTGTTCCGGTAAAAATACAGATGCCAATCCACAGCCAGATATGATATTTGGCAATGGTAAATATTTTTGAAACCGAAGCCGCACCTTCGGATACATTTTCGTCTTTGAAGAACACGGAAAATAATACTGCCGCACCGGTTAAAATTCCAAAAATCAGAACCCCTAAATACAAATGAATCGACGCGATAAAACCTGTAACCACCAACCCCGCAACCATCCCAAGATTCAGCAGAGCAACGTAGACGCCGGATAATTTTTTGTGGTCTTCCTGCGAGTTGACAAACGAAAGCGCGGCAGATACAAAAATCCCCGTAAAAATTCCTTCTGCAAATCTTAAAGCGACCGCAGAATAAATTTCAGGATAAGTAAACCAGAAAATTATCGAAGACAAAAATGTTCCCGCAAGCCCTATTTTTATTAACGGCGCTCTGCCAATTTTATCGGAAAGCCAGCCTGCCGTAAACACCATTAAAAACGCGCCGAGAAAATAAGCCGAGTAAACCGCTCCCTGAATCGCTGAGTCTGACGTCATGTCGGAAAGAATCGGAACAACCGCATTTGACAATGCCATTGCAGAAAATCCACCGAGATAAAGAGCCGCTTTGGATGCGAAATTCATAAAGTGATTAGGATTTTTATTTTGTAAGGATATTAATTTTGATGTGCTGAGGCTGTTTCAATAAAATCTGTTGGACAAACTCAATCGGCTGTAAATAAAGAATAACTAAATGTTATGCGGGAAATAATCTATATACTGCAGGAATGTTTTCTTGGTAAAAGTGTCCTGAACTTCGGAGAAAAATTGACTCACTTCATAACAACCGTAATACCAGTCTTTAACGACGCCGAATCGCTAAAAACAGCAATACCCAAATCAATAGAAATACTTGAACAGTTCGGACGCGAATTTGAAATAATCATAGCCGAAGACGAGAGCACGGACGGAAGTCGCGAGATTGCTCTTGAGTGGGAGAAAAAAGATTCGCGCGTTCATCTGCTTCACTCAGATAAAAGAGAGGGAAGGGGAAGAGCACTTAACAGAGCGCTTTCAATTGCCAAAGGAGATATTTTCTGTTACTACGATGTAGACCTCGCAACAGATATAAATCATCTTCCCGAACTTCTGTCAAGAATTGAAGATGGGGCTGATGTCTCAACAGGTTCGCGGCTGATGAAAAACAGCAATATCAAACGAAGCGGAGACAGAGAAATAGCAAGCCGCGGATATAATTTTTTAGTCCGTCACCTTCTTGGAAGCAAATTATGCGATCACCAGTGCGGGTTCAAGGCATACAAAACCGAAGTCCTTAAAGAACTCGTAAAAGAAATTCAGGCGCCTCACTGGTTCTGGGATACAGAATCTCTCGTTCTTGCAGAATCCAAAGGGTTCAGAGTAGATGAGTTCCCTGTGCACTGGACGCAGGGCGCGGGAACTACTGTAAAATTTAAAGACATAAAAGAGATGGGAACAGACATTTTGAAAATGCGGCGGAGACTGAAATGTGGAAAAAAATCGCCGCAATAATTCTTCCGACAATAATAGCAGCCGCCTTAATCTGCTTTATACTTTACAGAGTCTGGGACGACCTTATTTTATCTCTTCAGTATATTGTCCCAACATGGCTCTTACTTGCAATAGCAGTCTGCTTAATTGCCTGGTTAATCAGGGGAACAAGATACAAATTCATCTTAAAGCGCCTTGATACAAATGTAAACGTTCCGTTTTCAACCGCATGCATCTATATTTCTCAGACCGCAAACATAATTCTCCCCGCACGTCTTGGAGATTTTGTCAGGATGTTTATCTTAAAGCACGAGAAAAAAACTCCGTACACCAACAGTTTCACGTCACTTATTGCAGAACGTGTTTATGATATTTTAATCATAGCGCTGCTTGGTCTAATATCGCTTCCGTTCTTAATTTCAATAATTCCTGCTGAATACAAATGGTTCAACTGGCTTATAATCGGTGTCTTAATTGCGGGGGTTATCGGAATAATAGTTTTAGTCCTTGCAAGATTCCTTCACGCAGAAAATAAAATTATCAAAAAAATTCTTGAGATTTTTGCTCAATTCAGAACTGTATCATCATCAGTTGTATCGTTGGGATATCTTTCCGGAATTTCTGTTGTTATCTGGATAATGGATGTAATTGTCTGCTGGCTGGTTTCTATGATGTTCAATGTGGAAATCCCCTTTATGCTGATTCTGCTTGCAATAGTCATCGGAAATTTAGTCAAAGCAGTACCCATTACTCCGGGTGGAATCGGAACATATGAACTTGCTCTCGTTGTGGTTTTCCAGATAGGCGGAGTAACAGCCGCTTCGGCAACGCTTATTGCTGTAATCGACCACCTGATTAAAAACGGAGTTACACTCATAGGCGGAATTATCTCCATGTATTACTTTGGCGGCTGGTCGGTTGAATTGATGAAAAAATTATTCAAAGCCGACAAGAAATCACTGAAGGAGGATAATGGTAACATTTGAAGCACAGATTCTTACAGTTATCCTCTGGATAGCCGCAATAAAATTCTGTCAGGTAACCGTTTATCCGTATCTTCGCCCCGCTCTTCATAATTTATCCTACGGGCTTGCATACCCTATTGGAATTTTACTTTTGACGCTTATCTCGTGGTATCTGGGATTAATTGGTGTACCTGTTCAGTTTGCGCTTTTATTTTTCCTTATTATAGGCGCTCTTGCTTTTTACAAAAAACAATACAGCAGAGAAGATTTTAAGAAAAATCTCATATGGGACGTAATATTTTTAGCAGCGTTCGCTTTGATGCTGACTGTAAGATGGTTTACTCCTGGAATTATTCCAAGCGGTGAAAAATTTATGGATGCCGCATTTCTTGGAAGCATAATGCAGAATCCTATAGTTACACCAAGCGACCCCTGGTTTGCCGGAGAAAATCTTTCAATCTATTATTATCTTTGTCACTGGATGTGTGCGGTTCTCGGAATTATTTCGTTTGGGGCAAGCACCATAGTATTCAATCTGATGATTCCAACAGCTTTCGCTCTTGCCGCAGTCAGCGCATACGCTGTAGGAGTTTTGATATTAAAACGCCACAAGTGGATACCGATGCTTGTTCTGATAATTCCAAACATAGCTCTGCTCGTTGAATCATTTTCGGGAAACGGTCTGATAAGCATCTGGTGGGAATCAACACGAGTAATTGGCGACGGCGCGACAATTAATGAGTATCCTCTCTTTTCATTTTTATGGGGCGATCCTCATGCACATGTAATAGCCTGCTTCAATCAGATTCTGTTCATCTGCCTGATGATGGTAATGCTTAAAAGATGGGGCTGTCTTTCAAATCAGGGACGTTATCTTCTGATAATAATTTCCGCAATCTCTCTTGGAGCTATGCCGGTCATGAATTCTTGGGATGTTCTTGTATACGCGGCGGTCTATCTCGTAATCGCATTCATAACTTGGTGGAATTATTTCAATCACAAAATAACTTTCAGAGCAATATTTCCGTTCGCGCTCGTTCCCGTTCTTTCAATAATATGCTGTGCTCTGCCGCTTCTGAACATGGTTTTGACGGGCGGTTCAAGCGTTCAGGGATTTTTCTTAGTTACAACGCCATCACCGTTTTTGGAATTTATTCAGGTCTGGGGACTGTTCCTTGCAATATTCATAATCTACGGATTTTCCGTAATCAAAAAATATCCGTGGCTGATTCTTATACCTGTACTGTGCTTTTTGCTTGGGTACGGCTCTCTTGGAACTGCCGTGTTCTGTCTTGTTCTGATTCTGCTGAAAAAAGAAAATAAGCCTGAGACAACTTTTGCAATAATAGGACTTGCTCTTCTTATCTTCATGGAAGTTTTCTATCTCAAGGATTACATGGGCGACGCTTATTATCGTATGAATACTGTGTTTAAGTTGGGTTTCTGTGCATGGTTTATTCTGGGACTTTCGTCTTTTCTTATTGTCGGCAAATGGTTCAGAAATAAGATTACGCCGCTTAATTTCAAACAGAAATCAGCGGTTGTTCTTGTGATTTTAATTGCACTTGCGGCTATGTTTGTTACATGCGGTGTAAACTTGGGATATCCTGGCGGCTCACTTGACGGCAAAATGTGGCTTGAAACTTATCACTCCGGAGATTCGGTGGGAATAGATTACTTACTTGAAAATGCTGACGCAGATGATGTTGTTGTTGAGGCTGTCGGAACTTCTTATGAATACAGTTCGCGTGTTTCTGTCATGACAGGTCTTTCAACAATAATAGGCTGGGCAGGTCACGAAGCCGGCTGGCGTACGGGAATTGAAGACGCAGATATTTCTGCAAGAATGTCCGATGTTCAGACGATTTATGAAAATCCTCTGAAGTGTATTTCGCTTATGAAGAAATACGGTGCTGACTATATTTTTGTCGGCGAAAACGAGAGGGAATTATACAACGTGAATTTGCCTGAGGGACTTACGGAAGTATTTTCGTTTGAGGGAACTGTGATTTATAAATTAGCATAATCTCTTATTCAAATTTTATGGGCGGACGACTAAAGTCGCGAAATTGTATTGCTGCTAAAAGATTTAGTTCATCTTGAAACCTTTAGGTTTCTTAGTTGAGGCGAGATGCTTTAGCATCTTTAGCTGAGCAAGTCCCGGACTTGCGAGCAAACA
>JAUNXW010000035.1 GCA_030539595.1 Methanocorpusculum sp.
CATCAACTATACTTGAATGCCACATTAGACCATCCCATGATAACCATTCTGTGTTTTTCTGGAAGTAATGGCTACCAGTTGCAATTGAATTCATCATCGTCTGCGAGTCCAATGGAACAATCTGATCTCCATCTCCAAACTCGGCGAAATCTGAAATGCGTTTCAGAGTTCCGTCTTTATTTAATTCGAAAACGACACCAGTTACTGTTGAACGACCTGAACCAACAACAAAATATGCATTATTATAATTTAATAATTCATGATTATATGATGTTACATGATTTCTTGTGGATATTAAATTACCGAATATTTCAGTGGCTATTGGCGTATATTTGGTTGAATCAATTTTTTCGATATTTATAAATAAAAATGAACTCATTATTGAACGGTATTTATGACCGTTTATGAAATCATCAGTCGGCGACAACTCAGCGACCGATGGGAAATTTCTAATTGTATTGTACTTCGCAAGATTTAGACCATAAATATTATACATACTATTTGATCCTTCGTAAGGGGTATCAATAGTAATGATTGTGTCAACCTTATTTTCGGATTTATGTTTTGACATATAACTTGATGTTACAAGTCCACCCATACTATGACAGACAAGATCAACCTGTTCTGCACCAGTATTAGCCAATATCTCATTGATGTATGAATTTAAAGCAATTGAAATTGAATCTGATGATTGGCGCCAGTCATATGAGAAGAAATAAACTCCGCGTTCATCTGGAAATAAAGAATCATCTGATAATGTGTCAACTAATTTTTTAAATCCATCGCCAGCACCATATTCTCTATTATCTGTTGACAATGAGTTCTGATCAACATAATAGTTATTAATATTAATTCTTAGACCTTCTTCAATTGCAATATCATCTGTTATTAACGACCATAATGCCCCAAATCCCAGCCCGTCCCAAACCAAATCACCAGATGTATCATACAATTTACTTGCAGTTATCCCCGGCACAATAATTACCGGATTTGCCTTCTTAATCATGAAAGTAATGTACTTTGACTTTCCCAAAGAACCTCCTGTATCTGGTTTATAAATCTCAAAATATGCTTGATACTCACCAATATCATCTTCTGTTGAGATTGCTGTCAGATTAATTACTCCGGTTTTTGTAATATCAATTGTTTCAAATGATTTACCGCAAAACGTTGTGGTTTCTGCTTCGCCATTTTTAATAAAAACAATCTTACCTTTATTACCAACCATATCTTCATTATCAATGTTGATAGAGAAAGTAATTGGTACTGTAATAGTAACATTTTGACCCGCTGCTGAAATCAAATTTTCCGGATTTGATTCAGATGGAATAAGTACTGAAAACAGGGGGTTCAGGATATCGCCAAACACGAACTTTAAATCATCAATGTTAGTCGACGTTACCTCATAAAACCCGTTGTTTTGAATATTTTTCAGCAATGTTCTTGCATCACCATAATATCCATATCCATGGAAAAATCCAATCGTATAGATTTTATACTTTGATCTCAGTTTAGGGTAAAGTCCAGATACATCTCCGTCATCATTGGGTCCCCCCACATTTGGGAAACCATCTGACAAAAGAACAATCTCTTTCATATTTGCATTACTTGAACGTAACAGAGAATCAGCATCAGACAAACCATCGTACATGTTTGTCATGCCGCCTGTTCTTAATCCACGAATTGTAGATTTTAATGTATCCCAATTATTTGTAAATGATGATACAACTCTTGAATCATCCTCAAATGTTACAATAGCAACCCTGTTGCTACCGCTTGCGTTTTTGATGTCATCAATAAAAACACATGCAGCTTCTATCATTGTACTCATTGGAGTGCCACTCATACTTCCGGAGACATCAAGCACAAGAACTACATCTCTTTCAGTAGCTGCCGCACTGACGGGCGTCATAACAGCACATAACAAAAGCATGACTGATAATACAATAATCGAAAGTTTTACAAAAGAGCGTCTATTCGGCTTTAGTTCCACTGGGGGGGGGGGCAATTCGATTGTAACGTTCATAACATAATTTTTTCATCATTTTCTTTTCCTACAGTTTGTTTTGTTTGTGTTAATTGTATATAAAATTATCTTATTGTTATATCAGTTATTGTATCATGAAATAAGATTACATTTTATTATCATGTTCATCCCCATTAAATATAATATATCCAAACCACCAATTTACATACTCAAAAATTCTTTCCGGCTTTAGTGCGTGCCAGAAAACTTTTCCAAAAATGTGACCTGATTGTTTTTCGCATCGAATTGTTGTGTATTGATATAAGAAATGTTGTATAAAATATGGAAATATATTATATATGATAGTGTAACCTTATTTCGTAACATAACAATATACGGAAAATCATCTATATCAAATTATATCTCTAAAAAGATTGTGAAATATAGTTATGCCTGCTTTACAAAAGCAGATATTTAATTAAGTATATGGAATAGAGTTAAAAAATCAGGACAGAATTTATTCCGTCCCTCTTAAATAATGTCCAGCTGTGATTCCTCCGGAAGCAAGTTCTCTTATCTGCTCTTTGAGCGCTTTAATATCTCCGCCGTCAAGAGCTTCACGATAAATTGAAACCATGCGTCTTATGTATTCAGGGCTTCTTCCTCTTGCGTCGATGGAAATTACGGACACTCCGTTCTTGGAAAGAATATTCACATATTCTAAAAGACAGGTCTCAGCGGCGTTTAAGATATGAGTTCTGCACGCGGTGTCTGTTCTTATTCTGAAAATTCTGTTCGTTCTGTCCTTCAATGCCCAGGACTGATTGCATGAACGGCATCCCTGAACGGTTGCGGGAATACAGTTTTCGGTAATCATCACCTCAAGACTGCCCTGAACAATCACCTCGACTTTCGGCGGGTGAGCATAAGCCGCGAGATTTTCCATCAGAGTTTTAATCTGCTTTCCGGAAAGTTCAGGCGACAGGCAAATCTGTCTGCATTTCTTACCGTATTCGTTTGCGGTGACCGCGTTTGTAATATTTAAGCCAGAGCCCGCATATCTTGGAATTCCTTTAATGAAGTCTGCAATTCCTATTCCATCGACCATTACGCCCGCAGCTGACGCAGGAATTTTTGAAATAAATTTCTCAAGCTCGTGCTCGGCTGTGATTCGCGGGAACTTATAGATTATCGGAATATTGTAAATCTCATCAAAGCCTTCGTAGACAACCTGATTAGCTCCGGCTGTGTTTGCCGCTTTTGCACAAACTACCGAATCGGTATAAACCTGAATTAACGGCTCAACAGCTTCCGGATTTGCAGAACCTTTCGGCTGGTAGGAATAACTGCGTCTCTCTTTTTTCTCTGTAAGTTTTACAAGGCACTTATCCAGAAATCTTCTGCGAAGGTCTGATACGATTTTTATCGGGACAAATTTTGTTCCATCGTAGTTCATTGAAACATTGCGTACTGTAAAAGGTGTTCCGCCGGATTTTCTGATCTGAGCTTCGACAGCCTCAGCAGTTACAGGTTTTTTCAAAGCCTCCATCATCGGAATTTCTGATTTTTCGGTGACACCGTATCCCGATAAAATCATAAATCCTTCATCATCAAGGCTCACATCGACATCAATCAAAACGCGTCCTGCTGTTTCTTTTGAAACTATTGTTGAAGCATGCCTTTCGGTCTGCATACGCTTTGTAATCCAGAGTTCGCTTCCGACAGTCACATCTGCAGGTGCGGGGATTTTATAAGCGTCTCCTTCCGGGAAAACATACGGCTCTTTATTTAAGGCAAAACCTACCTCTTTACCGAGTTCTCCACCGATTTTAAATCCGTGGGGAGAAATTCTTGCTTCGCGTGCGGCACATTTGAAAACAAGACCGTCTCCTGTATCCGGAACAGGACCTTCTATCTGAACAATTACTTTCCCGCGTTTTTCATCGACACCGGAAACAGTTCCAGCAAAAACTCCTCTGTTGTCCGGTTTTGTGTAGTTCATGAACGTCTTGCCTTTGTCTCCGAGGAGATATCCTTTTGTAAATCCTCTTGTAAAGGCAAACGACAAATCATCCATGACCTGAGTGTCGGGCGCGAATTCTCCTTTAGCTATTGAATCAAGCGCGTTGCGGTAAGCGTTTGTAACAACCGCGACATATTCGGGAGTTTTCATCCTTCCTTCTATTTTTATTGAGTCAATCCCTGTCCCGCAGACTTTATCCAGATGGGGATAAAGACACATATCTCTTGTGGATAAAATATATTCTCCATCAGTCTTGACTTCGGTTTTATCGGCAAGAAGTGTATACGGTTTTCTGCACGGCTGAGCACACATTCCTCTGTTTCCGCTTCTACCTCCTATGACGGAAGAAAACAGACACTGTCCCGAATAACTGTAGCAGATTGCTCCGTGAACAAATATTTCAAGTTCAACAGAACACTCGTCCGCTGTTTTTTTGATTTCGGCGAGGTCTTCTATTGAAACCTCACGGGCAAGAACAACTCTTGTGATTCCGTGTTCTGCGGCAAACCTGATTCCCGCAGAATTATTAATGGTCATCTGAGTACTTGCATGAACAGGAAGGTCAGGAACAGTTTCGCGTGCTGTCATTAAAACTGCGGTATCCTGCACAAGAATTGCATCAACATCAGCGTCTGAAAGGAATTTCAGATATTCGGCAACTTTTGTGAGTTCATCATCGGTTACCAAAGTGTTTACGGTAACATAGACTTTGACTCCGTGTGCGTGTGCGAATTTTACCGCTTTGTTAATCTCTTCTTCGGAAAAATTTGCGGCATAGGCTCTTGCTCCAAATGATTTTCCGCCGAGATATACAGCGTCCGCACCTGCGGAAACGGCTGCTTTCAGTGCATCAAATGAGCCTGCGGGTGATAATAGTTCAGGGATTTTCATAAAAAAAAGATTTACTGCTGAGGTACTCTGCGTACCATCAGTTTTACGTCGCCTGTTCCAAGCTGAATAGGCTGACCGACAATAACGTTTTCGGTAACTCCGGAAAGTTCATCGTATTCATGAGCGACCGCCGCATCAAGAAGATGGTTGACGGTAACTTCGAAACTTGCACGGGAAAGAACCGATTCCTTCTCACCCGCAATTCCGTGACGACCAATCTGCTTAACCTCTCCGTCCATGCACATGATATCTGCGACAAGCATAATATGTCTTAAGTCGACTGAAATACCCTGCTCTTTTAAGGTTGAGAATGCCTCAAAGATGATTGCCGAACGTGCAGCTTCAATTCCTATGGTGTTTGCAATCTCTGCGATGTTGTTGGTTCTTGTTCTGGTGCAGTCGACACCGTCAATCTCGAAAACATCTTTCAGGTTTGAACCTTCAGTATGGAGAATGTATTCGTCGTTTTCTTTTCTCACGACAACACGTTTGATATCATCAATACCCTGAACGATAACCTGTCTGACATGTTCTGCGAGCTGGAAGAGATTCTGATAAGAGTCCTCATTCTTCGGGAGAAATTTCAGTATTCCCTTGTCTTCGTCGGCTTCAACTTCAAAGTCACGGTAGTGTCTCTTATCCTTAATCTTCTGCGGGGCTGTTGCCATAACTTCGGAGACAGCTATTTTACGTTTCTTGCAGACGTCTTTGTTAATCTGAACAAGGACACACATGTCTGCGATATCGGTTTCAATATCTCCGAATTCATGGAGCGGTGCGGCTTCAATTTTCCATGAAACCTCACGGGCTTTGTCACGGCTCTCGCGATAGTCTTCGTCGAGGTAGATGGTCATAGTCGGAGTTGACGGCTCTTTTCTTGCATCCATAATTTCGATTAAACGCGGTAAACCGAGAGTAACGTTAATTTCAGCAACTCCCGCGTAGTGGAAAGTACGCATTGTCATCTGAGTACCCGGTTCACCGATAGAGTGTGCAGCGTTGATTCCTACAGCTTCGCACGGCTGAACACGAGTCATTTCATATTCTGAATTGATTCTTGAAACAATCTCTTCGAATTTTTCGTCAGTGACAGGCCTTCCCTCATCATGCTTTTCGATTAAGATTTTGATGAGTTCGTTTGTTGTTGAAACGGGCATGTCTTCATCGACAAGTCTGTGAACACGGCTCTTGAGCTGGTCAAGATTAATCTCTGCGTATTCTTCTTCGGACTTGGACTCAAGCCATTTTGTTACCTGTTCAAAGAGGGTTTTCGGTAAATCCCAGGTGTGAATGAGTTTAGCAATTGCCGACTCTTCAACTTCCTGAACTGCCTTGGACTTCTTTGATTTAGGCTTCTTCTCTTCGGTTTCTTCAACAGATTCTTCCGCAGGTGCTTCAGCTTCGACTTCAGCAACAGGTTCTTCTTCGATAAGAGCCTCTTCGACTTTTTCCTTTAATGATTTCTTGGAGGATTTTTTCTTGGGTTTTTCCTCGACAGGAGCAGTTTCTGCGACCGTGCTGATTTCTTCAGCGGGTACGGCAACTTCCTCTTCTGTCTTTTTCTTGCGGGCTGCCATTTTAGACTTCCTCCTTTAAGACTGACTCTGCAATTCCTTTGACGTCAACCGGTAATCCGGATGCGGACTTAGCCGGGTCTGTTCCGTCTTCACCGTAGACGAACTGAATAATCTTTCCGCCCGTGCTTCTTACAGTTCTGTCGTATGCGACCTTCAAATCCTGAAGCGCGTTAATCATACGGCGCTGGAGATATCCTGACTGTGAAGTACGAACCGCAGTATCCACAAGACCTTCACGACCACCGATTGCGTGGAAGAAGAACTCAGTCGGGCTTAGACCTGACTTGTATGAGTTTCTGACGAAACCGTGAGCTCCCGCTCCCTTGTCTCCGCGTTTGAAGTGAGGTAATGTTCTGTCTTCGTAACCACGAACGATACGCTCACCACGAACCGCCTGCTGACCGATACAGCCTGCCATCTGAGCCATGTTAAGCATAGAACCTCTTGCTCCGGAAACAGCCATGACCACAGCGGAATTTTCGAAACCTAAGTGTCTTGACGCGATATCTCCTGTACGGTCACGTGCTTTACCTAACTCTTTCATGACCTGCATTTCAAGAGTCTCTTCAGGTGTTCTTCCCGGCATAGGCTCAAGGTGTCCCTGCTCGAAGATATTAATACGCTGGGCAACATCCTCTTCCGCTTTGTCCAAGACATCGCGAATCTGTTTGTATTCTTCCTTACCTAAGTCGGTATCGTTGATACCGTAACTGAATCCGTTGAGCATGATTGCGCGGATTGCGAGTTTGGTTAAGTCATCAATGTATTCTTTCGCACGCTTTGTGCCGTGCAGACGGATAATTCTGTTAAGAATCGTTCCATCCATTGCACCTACAGACTTCTTGTCGATTGTTCCGGATATTAATACTCCGTCAACTATTCTGACGTATGCATCGTTCGGGCAGTGTGTATCTTTAGTACACGGGTCGCAGTTACGGCAACAGGTTGCTTTGTAGAACATGCTGACATCGTTTGGAAGAATTGTTGAGAATGCCTGTTTGTTGCTCCAGTAAGGAACACCGTTTTCAATTTTTCCGGGTTCGGGAAGATGTTCAACACTTGTATATTTCAGGAGGTAAAGGAATTCATCCTTGTTGTACCACTTAAGCTGGTTGGTTAAGAGGAATATTCCTGAGATATGGTCGTGCAGACCACCGATAATCGGTGCTCCGAATCTCGGTGAGAGAATGTTTTCCTGAACAGCGACTAAGAGTTCAGCTTCCGCACGTGCTTCCTCAGTCTGAGGAACGTGCAGGTTCATTTCATCACCATCAAAGTCTGCGTTGTATGGAGGACATACCGCAGGGTTGAGACGGAATGTTCTTCCGTTCATCACTTTGATGTGGTGGGACATAATCGACATACGGTGAAGTGAAGGCTGACGGTTGAACAATACTATATCGCCGTCACGAAGCTGACGATCAATCTTCCAGCCCGGTTCAATCATTTCTGCAACTGTATCGCAGTTTCCTTCCGGACCTGCAATAAGTCTGATACGTCTGCCGTCAGGTCTGTTAACATAGTTTGCACCACAGGGGTCGCGCAGTGTCGGTCTGTTTGGACCAATGCGAATAAGTGAGCGCATATCCTCTAAGTTCTGTTTTGTTACACGAACAGGAACAGACATTTCGTTTGCAATAGCAAGCGGGACACCGACTTCTGAGACAGAAAGGTTCGGGTCAGGCGAGATAACCGTACGTGATGAGAAGTTGACACGCTTACCTGATAATGAACCGCGGAAACGACCGTCCTTACCTTTAAGTCTCTGTGAAAGAGTCTTAAGCGGTCTGCCGCTTCTGTGTCTTGCAGGAGGACATCCCGCAACTTCGTTATCCAGATATGTTGTAACGTGGTACTGAAGTAACTCCCATAAATCCTCAATGATTAACTGAGGAGCTCCAGCATCCTGATTTTCCTTGAATCTCTGATTGATTCTTATGATATCAACAAGCTTGTGGGTTAAATCATCTTCTGAACGCTGACCGTTTTCAAGAATAATCGATGGTCTGACAGTTACCGGAGGAACAGGAAGAACAGTTAGAATTGCCCATTCCGGTCTTGCGACTTCCGGGTCAATTCCGAGAAGGCGTAAGTCTTCATCCGGGATTCTTTCCATACGTTCACGGATATCTGCCGGGGTGAGTTTGTGCTCTGACTTGTGGACCTTTCCGTTCTCGTCGGTCTCTGTAACGATTTCAACGAATGAAGTCGGCTTCTCAAAGTTAATCTTGAACTGCTGGTCACCGCAGTAAGGACAGACACGCTCTTTCTTGATATCCTTTTCACCGATTGTCTCGGCTGAATACGGGTCATCCTCAAGTGCAGAGAACTTCTCAATCTCTTCTTCGTCGAGAAGAAGTCTGCCGCATTCGCGGCAGGTGACACGCAGGAGTTTTCTGATTAACCTTGTGTATCCTACATGGAGAACCGGCTTGGCTAAGTCGATATGACCGAAGTGTCCGGGACAGTCTCCCTGTTTCTGACCGCAGGTCTTACAGCGAAGTCCCGGGTCGATAACACCAAGAGACGGATCCATTAATCCTTTAGGATACGGGAAACCGTCATCATCGTATGTGTCGGGCCAGATGACCTTACAGACACTCATATCACGAATCTGTTTCGGAGAAAGCAGACCGAACTCAATTTTTCCTATTCTCTTTGGCGAGGTCATACCATATCCTCCAGTTTAAGTCTTGGGGCTATACCCATACTCTTCATTTCATCAAGCAGAAGCTTGAATGCATAACTCATCTCAACTTCGTAAATATCGGTTTCCGCACCGCAGGCAAGACATCTTGTTGTCTTCTGCTTTGCATCATACATTGCAACCATACCGCAGCGTGCGCAGACGTACTGCTTGACCGCATCGGATTCATCCAGAAGCCTCTCTTTCAGAGCCATAGCCGCGCCGTGACCGATCATCACATCACGCTCCATTTCTCCAAAACGCAGACCTCCTTCACGCGCACGACCTTCTGTCGGCTGTCTGGTTAAAACCTGAACAGGTCCTCTCGAACGTGCGTGCATCTTGGTCGAAACCATGTGGTATAACTTCTGGTAGTAGATGACACCGACATAAATATCGGCGTTGAATCTTCTTCCGGTGATGCCGTCATACATGACTTCTCTTCCGGTATGTGCAAATCCTGCTTCTGAAAGTTCGTGTCTTAAAACCTGTTCACGGGTGAGCTTATCGTTTTTGACAGCTTTGCCGATTTCCTTGTCGTGAAGAATTCTCTGCTGTGCAAACGGCGAGTCGAAAATCTTCTCAACATTGGTTTTACGGAAAGAGGTTGCGTTTACACGTGAACCTTCGAGTGCTCCGGTTTTGCCTCCAATCATTTCAAGCATGTGTCCAATGGTCATACGGGACGGGACGGCGTGCGGGTTGATGACTAAATCGGGAGCAATTCCTTCCGCTGTGAACGGCATGTTCTCCTGCATTGTAATTAAACCGCAGACACCTTTCTGTCCGTGACGGGATGCGAACTTATCACCGATTTCAGGAACACGAAGGTCTCTTGTTCTGACTTTGATGAGTCTTGATGAGTTCTCGGATTCGGTAATAATTACAGTGTCGACGATACCCGTTTCGTTGCTTCTCATTGTAATTGATGTGTCTCTGCGTTTTTCAACCGCAATGAGCTCACCTGTCGGTTCTTCAAGGAAACGCGGCGGTGAAGTCTTTCCGATTAACACATCTTTTTCAGCGACAGATGTCTCGGGGTTGATGATTCCGTCTGAGTCAAGGTTTGCATATGCGCCTGTTCCGTGTGAGCCCTGAACATCCTCATCCGGCACTTCAATTCTGTCAACCTGTCCTCCCGGATATCTGCGTTCTTCTCCTTCGTATGTTCTGAAGAAGTGTGAACGTCCTACTCCTCTTTCTACTGAACCTTTGTTGAAGATAAGCGCATCCTCAATATTATATCCTTCGTATGAAATGATTGCAACACAGAAGTTCTGACCCTGCGGGCGTTTATCCGAACCGATTAACTCGGCTGCCTGAGTGTGCACCATAGGAACCTGTGCATAGTGGAGCATATGTCCGCGAGTATCAGGTCTGAGCTTCATGTTTGCCTGCGCGAAACCAAGCGCCTGCTTAATCATTCCCGCACCCATTGTTACACGCGGGGATGCGTTGTGTTCAGGGAACGGAACGTGAGCCGCTCCGATACCCAGAATCAGTGACGGATCAATTTCAAGGTGAGTGTGATCCGGAGTTAAATCGCTTTCCTGAACAGCGATGTATAAATCATCCTCTTCCTCTGCATCAATAAACTCAATCTTACCCTGATTGACAAGAGCCATAAAATCGGCTGCTCCCGATCTTACCGTTTCAATATCTTCGGGTGTAACCTGCGGAACACCATTCTCAACAACAATTAACGGACGGCGTGCTCTTCCTCTGTCTGTGTTGATAACGATTTCGTTACTGTAGTCTTTATATGATATATTTACTTCAGTTGAAATCTGACCGGAACGTCTCATCTGACGGAAGTGTTTTGTGAATCCGTCCGCATCGTCGACTTTACCGATTAAAGCTCCGTCAACGAATACACGTGCCATTTTTTTATCCATATTTAGTCCTCCCTCCTGATTGGCTGAATATCCATACCCTGTATAATGTGGAGGATTTCCTCTTCGTCTGTTCCTTTGCTGACCTCAACAAGCTGCGAGAAGTTTTTAACTAAACCGCAGTTAGGTCCTTCCGGAGTTTCCGACGGACAGATTCTTCCCCACTGTGTCGGGTGTAAATCACGGGCTTCGAAGTGAGGCTGTGAACGCGACAGCGGAGAAATCACACGACGAAGGTGTGAAATGACTGACATGTGGTCGACTCTGTCCATTAACTGTGATACACCTGTTCTTCCTCCGACCCAGTTACCTGTTGCAAGCGGGTGAACAAGACGCTCGGTTAAAACATCCGCACGAACGACAGTTCCAATTGCTAACTCCCTGTGTCTCATACTTGCTCTTTCAAGCTGGTATTTAACATCACGGGTAAGTCTGTTAAGAGAAATACGGAACAAGTCTTCCATTAAGTCTCCCGCAAGCTTTAATCTCTTGTTGGAGTAGTGATCTTTATCATCGATTCTCCTCTTGTTAAGAGCTAAATCGAAACAGGCTTCAGCCATTCTGCCGAGGAATTCTGCTTTTGCAACTCTGACATCTTTTGCGTAAAGAGCATACTCTTCGTCGCCGGGTTTTACATTTGCCGGAACAAGATAGTTCAGGTGAGGTAAAAGGTAGCTGTCGAGAACAAATTCCGCACGTTTTCTCTGGTAGTCTTTTGTCTGGTTAGGAGCAAGTTTCTTACCGACGTACATTATTCCGTCTTCTACTGTTGCACACTCGCTTTCTTCGAGGTTCTGCATCATGTAGGTTAAGACATCTTCTGAAAGTGAAACCGCCGAAACGATATCTTCATCGGATTCCATCCCAAGAGCGCGCATTAAATCTGCAAAACGCAAATGTCCGGCAACGCTTGGGAACGAAACATCAAGAAGGTTCTTCTTGTTCTTTTCAACAACCACGAGAGCTCTGTATCCTCTGAACTGAGAAAACACCTTTGCTACATGAATCTGTTCATTGTATCTCTCGGTGTATTCGGTCATGATTTTGTTCGAGGCGAGGTCTTCAAGTGTCATGAGAACACGCTCGGTTCCGTTTACAATGAAGTATCCCCCCGGGTCGCACGGGTCTTCACCCTGTTCTGTTCTTTCCGCTTCGGAAAGACCGCAGAGGTTGCAGACTTTTGAACCGAGCATAACAGGTAACTGACCGATGTTGGTCTCCTGAATCGGATATTCTTTGTCGCCCTGATGAAGAGTCATTTCAAGAATCATCGGTGCTGCATAGGTGAGGTTTCTCAGGCGCGCTTCGGTTGGGAAGAGTTTGCTCTGTGAACCGTCTGCTTCACGGACGATTGGTTTTTCAACACGGATTTTGCCGAGTTCAACCCATACAGGTTCCTGGTTCTTTCCGCGGTTTACGATTTCAGTCTCAACGATTTTCTGTTCATCGACAACTTTCTGAAGATTTATTTCAATAAAATTGTTGTATGAGTCGAGCTGATGGCGCGCTACGTGTTCCTGTGAGAAATACGCGCCTGATAATACGCTTCTGTCAATCAAATTACTGCCTCCTTAAATTTACTTCTTCGGGCGTCTGACAACGAGGCGGTAAGATGTTGCTTCGCCTGCGGTCTGGCTCTTTCTGATGATTTTTATGACGTTTCCTGGTTTTCCGCCGCACGCTTTGATAGCGGGGTCGTCATGATAAATTTTTGGAAGCTGGTCTTCTTCAATATCAAAATGTGCAAGTAATTTTTGTACATCTTCCGGTGTCATGATGATATGGTCAGGTACCATTTCATGCATCAATACGTTTAGTCTTGTCATGTAGCTCCTAATCAGATTCTGTGAATACGGTGTCTTTGCTGCTGATTTTGGCAGGTAGCTTGTGTTTTGGAAATTTAAAATTGTGTTTCTTCGGCTCTGTTAGTAAATTTTTACTACCCAATGGGAAGCCTGTGGTTTCTTTGGCACGCAAACGGAGGATAGAGATAGATTGGTCTTATGAGTCGTCCATATCTAAAAAAACCGAAGCGTGAAGCGGGCCAAGAGGGAGTTGAACCCCCGACCTGCGGATTAAAAGTCCG